>JBCDHN010000194.1:0-6247 GCA_038749915.1 Verrucomicrobiota bacterium
CAAGGTTAGGGCGATCGCTTCGTCCTTCAATCCCTGCTGAAACAATCCATCGAGGGTGAAGTAGGCCGTGTCAGGCGTATATCCAAAAGAATGATCCACGTCGGTGGCAAAAGCTCTCATGGCTTGCTTGGACATGGCCAGGGGAAAGAACTCACCATAGAATCCTTTCTCACGATCCAGTGCCCAGGCCTCGACCATCGGCTTTGCGTATTCGGTCGGGAAATAGGGCGAACGCATCGCCCAGAATCCATTGGTCATGATCATTCCGTTGTTCGGCGCATTGAAATAGTTCGACACCCCATTTGCTTCCCAGCGCTGCTCAAACATAAGGCTGATGTGCTCCGGTTCACGGCGAACCAGTTTTTGCCAGTGCTCAATGTCGGATTCGTTTCCGGTTAGTTGGGCCATCATTTCAAGTTTATCGGCGACCTCAAATTCGTTCATCGCGAATCCTGACAAACGTCTTTCATAGAGCTTGGCAAAGTGATCTTCGTAGCAGTCTTTGAGGAACCCAACATCTCCGGTATGTTCATAGATTTGCCAGGCTCCGAGAACGTGTTCCGCCGTTTCCATCCCGTAAGCGCCGCTGTGCCAGGAGATTCCCTTGTTGTCCGAAAGCATGCGATAGCCGTCCGGCGTCTCTCGATATCGACCATTCCGGGTGAGGTGTTTCCAGGTGAGGACGTTCCCATATGCGTAGCGGGGTTTATCGTTCGTCCAAGCCCCAACCTTGATTTGAAAGGCGGCGTCGTAGCGATGAATGCCGAGAAAATTGTTCACCGCGGTCTGGGTGTGGTTTTCCATCTCCCATCCCTTGCCCACTTCTATATAATACATGAGATGGAGAGCCCAGAGATAGTAATAGATATCGATAAACTTCTCGTCAGGACAACGGAACCAGGGGATCTCATCATTAAGTTGGCGATTCATCTCCGTAGTTTTGGCTGAGAGCCATTTTGAATGATTTTCGATAATGTCCCGAGCGGATCGAATAGCAACGTTGTGGTCGTCATGCATCGCCCAGGAAACCACCACACCGTCCGCATCGCAGGGAACTGAAAAGGTGTAGTGCTGAATGCCTTTTTCATCCTGACGCAGCTCCAACTCGTCAGAGACAGATCGCGATGCGGAAATTGCGGTGGTCATGCCGGAATACACACACGGCCCCACTCGTTCGCCCTGTTCAGGATCGGGCCGTGACTTCACCGTTCCACTTTCCAGAATCACCAAGGCATTGCTCTGATCATCAACACCAATTGAAGCCGTTGAAGAAACGCTCCTACGATGATAGAAACTCTGTCCTGAGAACTCCAGAGTCACCGGTTTCGATGTGGTGATGATCGAGGCGGCAGCGTCGTTCTTGGCAATAAACTTCTCTTCCCGGATGGTGATGTCTCCAACCTCGTACTCGCAAATCATCTTGTCAGGCCGCCATCGCATACTTTTCGGTTTGGGATGTCGGTAGGTTTCGCCGTCAACGACAACACTCCCGTAGAGAACCCGGGTATCTTTATAGAACTCCCACCCATTGTAGTCATTCCCCTTCCCGGTATGCTCGCCACCCGCGAGTTCGCTTTCGAGCAATCCGACTCCCCGGCTCCTCAGGTCGTGATGGAAAGGGTGAGTCAGACCAATGGTTTCGTCCTCAATCAGATCCCAACTGGCGTGGAATCCTCCGATATAATACGCCACATTACCTGCGAGAAACCCATGTTTCCGTCCCTGAATCTCCTGTTCAAGCCGTTCGCAATAATCGGTGAAGGGCGGTTTTTCGGAGGCAAGAATCGCCGCACACTGCCAAACCAAACAGGCAACAATACAAGGGGTTGATGATCTCATGGGGGTGAAGTCAGGAAGATGCACCCGTTGAATCCCGAATCCAGCGGATCCTCCAACTCTCACCGAGCGCCTTTGTCAGATCAGTTGGCGCTTTGCTCCTCGGGAAGAACAATGCGAGCCGTTTTGATTAAACTGTGAGCGACTCGTTCCGGGGACTCGTTTGTGGCGTAGTCGAACTCTTCAAAGCTCAAAACGACCCCGGAGAGTTCCTCCATCGAACCCCGACTGGAACCAGGGATGCGAGTCGGCTCCGAACCATCGTCGCTGGAATTCGGAAAAAAGGCTCGATCAAGCCCGTCTTCTCCGTCACCAGCACTTGGATCAGATTGCTCAATCGCTTTGTAGAAGCAGCCTTCAGCCAATCCGAACTGCAACCGGTCCCCGTTGTCCAAGGTCACGGATGGTTTGATCTTCTCACCATTGACTTCGGTTCCGTTGTGAGAATCCCTGTCCATGAGCTCCATCTCACCATCAGGCAAAAGGCGAAATTCCGCATGAAAAGCCGACACATACTCGCTGTCGATCACGATGTGATTGCCTTCGTCGCGGCCCAGCAAGGTGCGCTCTTCACGAAGCGTGAAGTAGTTACGATCACCATTGGGACTTTCGAGGATGAGGAAGGCCATGACTATGCATCGCTCAGTTGTAATCCGTTCATCCACAGGGAAGAACGTGGAACAACCACGAATTACTCAAAACTCAAACAATGCAATAACTAATTAATAAATCTTAATGATTTACCTTAGTTAAACGCTCGAAATCCTCGCGCTATTTTGCTCCCGCATTGGCCTTCTGCTTGGCGACAGCCTCTTCAGCCGCTTTCTTTCGAGCCAGCCCCCGCTGCAGAATGGACTCGGAATGGTAACGCATGTCGACATTCGTGAGGTCCTGAAGCTGGTTCTCCGGGACTTCAAATTGTGCGCGAAGGGCCACGATTTCCTGTTCAAGCCGCTTTACGATCTCGGCATATTCCGGATTGCGATATTGGTTCTTCATTTCCTTTGGGTCTGATTCCAGGTCGTAAAGCTCCATTTCTTTGACGTCGTAAAAATTCATGAGCTTGAAGCGTCCATCGTAAACACCCTCGTGGCGCTGCACCATATGCCAGCCCGGATACTCGTAGTAGTGATAGTAGTGGGATTTGCGCCAGTCCGAGGGTGTATTGCCCTTGAGAATGGGAACAAGGCTCGCACCCTGCATGTCGTTCGGAATCGCGGCCCCAGCAATCTCGAGAAAGGTCTCGGCAAAGTCGAGATTGGAAACCAGGTCGCTGTTGACGCTTCCTGGCTTGATTGTTCCCGGCCAGCTCACCAACAACGGCGTGCGATACGATTCGTCATACATGAATCGTTTATCGAACCAGCCGTGCTCACCCAGATAAAAGCCCTGGTCGCTGGAGTAGATGAAAACCGTGTTCTCGAGCAATCCGTTCGCTTCAAGATGGGCCCGGATCTCTCCGACGCTGTCATCGACGGATTTGACGCAACGAAGGTAGTCTTTGACATATCGCTGATATTTCCAGCGCACCAGGTCCTTGCCGCTGAGGTTGGCGGCGAGAAACGCGTCATTCTTGGGTTGATAGGCGGCGTCCCAGAGCTGGGCCTGCTCCGGAGTCAGACGCCCATAGCCGCGTTTGATAAAGTCGTCCGTCGGATCCTTCTCCTTCACCTTCAGGTCTCGTCCCAAGGTCATGGTCTTGGCGATCGACATGTCCTGATCCATCGCAGCCGTTCCACGGCCTTCGTAATCGTCAAAAAGCGTGTCCGGCTCCGGCATGGTAACGTCATCAAACAGCGTCAGATACTTCGGTGCCGGATCCCAGGCGCGGTGCGGAGCTTTGTGCTGCAACATCAACAGGAACGGCTTCTCAGCATCCCGTTGTTCGGAAAGCCAGGTTTTACCCTTCTCGGTGATGATTTCGCTGCAGTAGCCGGTTTCGCGATGCTTGCCCGCCTCGGTCAGGAAATCGGGATTGTAGTAGCTCCCCTGCCCCGGAAGAATCTCCCAATGATCGAACCCGGTCGGATCGCTCGCCAAATGCCATTTGCCGATGATCGCGGTCTGGTATCCCGCTTTCTGTAGAAGCTTGGGGAAGGTCTGCTGGCTGCCGTCAAATCGGGTCGCCTCGTTCTTGAAGAATCCGTTCTTGTGACTGTATTTTCCCGTCAGAATTGTGGCCCGGCTTGGCCCACAAATTGAATTCGTGACCATGCAGCGGGTGAAGCGCATTCCCTCGACAGCAATTCGATCCAGATTCGGTGTCGGAGCGATCTCGGCAAAGTGGCCTCCATACGCACTGAGGGCCTGGGTCGCGTGGTCATCGGAGAAAATGAAAACGATGTTCGGGCGATCAGCCCAAGCGGTCGACAGGACAAAAGCGAGGCACCAAAAAACAGGAAAAGCGGGTTTCATGGGGCAAGGGACATCAACCTGCCCGTTTATCAACTCCCCAGACTACCGCTGAATATGGCGGTCTTAATCAACGTCACCTACGGCCCTGAATCCGAATGACATAGGCATCCGTAAGCCCGCTTATGAAACCCATCGCACTTCTTCGCCTCATCGGCGTGGCCCTTAGCGCCAGCCTTCTTCCCCAGATGGCTGCAGCCGATACAAAACCGGGCGCTTGGCGGGGACAATCGGTGACCGAATTCAGCCCCGAGCAGGCTGACGCCTTCAACTGGCAGATCGTAAACGACGGGGTGATGGGTGGCCTCTCCCAAGGGAAAATGGAGCCGACTCAGGATGGGATCATGAAATTCAGCGGCGATCTCTCTCTTGAGAACAACGGAGGATTCTCAATGTTTCGAAGTGGCACTGTCGAGTTCAACCTGAGCAACGATCTCGGACTTCTCCTCCTCGTGAAGGGCGACGGACGAACCTATGATGCGCGACTAACCACCGACGCGCGGTATCGGGGTATGGAAGTGTCCTTCTCCGGAAAATTTGCGACGACGAAGGGGAAATGGCAACAGGTCAAAATCCCGTGGACAGACTTCACGGCCGGGTGGCGCGGAAGAGAGTTTCCCGACGTCAAACTCGATCCTTCAATGGTTGAGCGGGTCGGGATTCTGTTGGGAGACAAAAAAACCGGGCCGTTCGAGGTCGAGATCGACTGGATCCGGACCTACGGCAAGGGCCAAGGCAATTACGTCGAGCGCAAGCCGAAGCCGAGTGCGCCAACCAGCGCCGCCACGACGGAAGGCAAGGAGCGACTCATCGCCACCGCCGTAGCCGACGGACGATTCACGACCTTAAAAACGGCGCTCGACACCGCCCGCCTCACCACGTTTTTCCAATGGGACAATCCGCTGACTGTGTTTGCACCAACGGACGACGCCTTCGCCAAACTTCCAGACGGTGTTCTGGAGGACCTCCTCAAGCCCGAAAACAAAGAGAGGCTCGTCTCCGTCCTTTCCCACCATGTGAGTCCCGGCTCCTATCGCCTCTCCGACGCGTTGAAGTCGGACGGAATCAAAACTGTCCAGGGTTCTCCGCTCAAAATTTCGTTCAATGGCGGGAAAGTCCAAGTGAACGATGCGGTGATGATTCAAGGCGACGTCGAGTGCTACGATGGGTTGATCCACGTCATCGATACCGTCCTGCTCCCACCCGACTTCAATTAGAGGTTAGTGCTCTTCGCGGAGCAATACAGTTGAAGCCGACTGCATTCTGTCGAAGGTAGGGATGATGATCAAATCCCTCACAACTGTTGTTCTAGTGCTGCTGGTTTGGAGCGCAGGACAGATCTCCGCCGAACCTCGGAAACCCAACGTCGTCCTCCTCATGGCGGACGATCTAAACACTGCGCTGAGTGGATTTGGGCATCCACAATGCAAGACGCCACGTCTCGATGAACTCGCCAAACGCGGGGTCAAGTTCGAGAACATGCATTGCCAATACCCGGTCTGCGGGGCTTCGCGCGCCTCGATGATGACCGGGCTCTATCCCTACAGCAATGGGATGCTCGGAAATAGCGGCAACCTCCGCAAAAACCTTCCCGACGTCGTCACTCTATCCCAGCTCTTTCGCAACAGTGGCTACCGCGCGGGCCGCGTCAGCAAGATCTATCACATGGGAATTCCGCCGGAGATTCTGGTTGGAACGGCCAATCATGACGACCCGCCTTCCTGGGATGAAACCGTCAACATCAAGGCGCTCGAACAAAACGCCCCGGGGGTGCGAACCGAATGGTCTCCGAAAGACAAGAGCTCCCAGACCTTCACCGGCGTGGAAGCCACCACTGGCGATCTCGAACACGCCGATGGGATGGCGGCAGAGCCACCAGTCGAGTTTATAAAGCGCAACAAGGACCAGCCATTCTTCCTTGGCTGCGGCTTAGTTCGTCCTCATGTTCCGCTCCTCGCGCCTTCCAGCTACTTTGACCTTTATGATCGCGACGCCATGG
>JBCDHN010000195.1:0-6234 GCA_038749915.1 Verrucomicrobiota bacterium
CATGGTGGGCCAGTCAGACGTGCTCCCCATAATGATGCCAACCAAGGGCTGTGGATCGGTAGATTCCATGTTTGGTGTGTAAGTGAGGGTGATTGCATACGCTCCAAGAACGCTTTCGGCAAGTTGATCCCGCAATTCGATCTCTGGGGGCAGCGGGAAATTCCAAAGTCCTAGGTCGAAGTCCGCACCAATTCCCAATCCTGAAAAACGCGGACTCTCTCCCCTGCCCTACGCAGGGGCGCGTCCCTCTAGATAGGCTGACGGTCTCAGGCGATCAGCTGACGAATGACCTTGGCCTTCTCAACGCCCGTCAACCGCATGTCCAATCCCTGGAAGGGGAAACTGAACTCCCCATTGTCGATTCCGAGCTGGTGAAGCATGGTCGCGTGCAGATCGCGAACATGGACCACATCGTTGACCGCGTGATAACCGAGCTCGTCAGTTTCGCCGTGGCTGATACCGCCTTTGATCCCGCCGCCCGCCATCCACATGGAAAAGCCCTTGATGTGGTGATCCCGACCCGCTCCGCCTTTGCCCTGAAACATGGGGGTGCGGCCAAACTCACCGCCCCAGATGACCAGGGTATCGTCAAGCAAACCCCGCTCCTTCAAATCGGTAAGCAACGCCCAGGTCGGTCGATCAGTCAGGCCAGAGCAGATACCCATGTACTTGGCGAGATCGCCGTGATGATCCCACCCGCGATGATAAAGGTGAATGAACCTCACGCCGCGTTCGGCCAAACGGCGCGCGAGAAGACAGTTGGAGGCGTAGGATCCATCGCCGGGCTGCGCGCCATAAAGATCGAGAGCGTGCTGAGGTTCCTGGGAAATATCCATGAGTCCGGGAACTGACGTCTGCATCCGGAATGCCATTTCGTAAGCGGCAATGCGTGTATCGATCTCCGGGTTGGTCACCACGGCGTTTCGTTTTTGATCCAGTTGGTTGATGGTTCGAATCAACTCTGCCTGTTGATTGGCAGTGACGCCTTTCGGGTTCCGCACATAATGAACCGGGTCACCGGTCGAGTTGAATTCAACTCCCTGAAATCGGCTTGGCAAAAATCCGGCCGACCACTGTCGTGACGCAATCGGTTGAGGATTTCGTCCCCCGACGCTGGTGAGCACGACGAAACCGGGTAGATCCTTGGTCTCGGAGCCGAGGCCATAGGTTACCCAGGAACCCATGGAAGGACGTCCACTGATCACCGTTCCCGTGTTCATGAACGTGTGAGCCGGATCGTGGTTGATCTGTTCCGTCACCATCGAACGAACCACGGCGATTTCGTCGGCCATCTTTGCGGTCCACGGCAGGTAGTCACTGATCAACTGCCCGCTTTGGCCATGGCGTTTGAACTTGGTGAGGTGCCCCTGAACCTTAAGCGCCTGACCTTGGAGCTGGGCAATCGGCTGTCCTTTGGTAAACGATTCCGGCATCGCCTTCCCATTCAGCTCATCCAACTTCGGCTTGTAGTCGAAGGTTTCGAGATGAGACGGCCCACCTGCCATGCACAGAAAAATGACGCGCTTCGCTTTCGCCGCAAAATGAGGCATCCCGTGGCGGGGAACAGCTCGGGCATCCCGTCCCAGCAGACCGGCCAACGCGGCGGAACCGAGGCTCAAGCCAGACTGACCGAGAAAGTTGCGACGGGAGGAGTTCAGCATCGGTGAGGAAGAATTCAGCATTGGACTAGTTGCGCGTGATGGTTTCGTTCAAATTCAGGAGGGCGCGGGCAACCGATGTCCAGGTGGCAAGTTCGATGGCGTCCACGTTTTCAGGAACCGGCGCGATTCCGGTTTGGACGAACTCAGCCGCCAGCTTCGGGTCTGCTTCGTAGTCTTTTCGGCTTGCTTCTACCAGTTGGCTGAGCAGTTCCGCTTCCTCGGATTCGGGCGTTCGGGAAAGTGCCTGGCGATAGGCAAAGGTCAGCCGGGAAGCCGTTGTTGTGCCGCCTTCGCTCAGGATACGTTGGGCAAAGACCCGCGCCGCTTCGACAAAAGTGGGATCGTTCAGAAGCACCAACGCGGCGTTGGGCGTGTTTGAACGCGGGCGTTGCGCGGTGCATTCCTCCCGGCTCGGAGCATCCATCGCCTTCATCATGGGATGGAGAAACATCCGCTGCCAATGGACATACAAGCCGCGCCGCCACTGATCGTCGGTGTTTTGAACCTGGTAGGTCCGCTTGGGAAAATTCAGATGCCGGTAGTAGCCGACGGGCTGATAGGGCCTGACACTGGCACCGCCTTGCTCGCGCACCAGGAGTCCACTGACTGCGAGCGCGTTGTCACGGATGAGTTCTGCGGGCAGACGATAGCGCGATTGCCGGGCCACGAGCTGGTTGTAGGGATCGCGCTCCGCGAGGCCGGACGATGCGACCGAAGATTGTTGGTAGGCGCGACTCGTGACCAGCGTCTTGACCATGGCTTTGACATCCCAGCCCGACTCATGAAACGCCACCGCAAGGTTATCGAGCAGCTTGGGATTGACAGGCGGCTCTCCCTGACCGCCAAAGTCTTCAAGCGAGCGGGAAATTCCAACGCCGAAAAAGAGATACCAGAAGCGGTTCGCAAAAACGCGGGCCGTTAGTCCTCCCCGGCCTTCGGTTGGGTCCGTCAGCCAATTGGCCAAATCGAGGCGGGTCGCGTGCTGACTCTCACCAACCGAAATCTCGCCGAGAAATTCCGGCACTGCCGACTTCACCACTTCCCCGCTATCATCCTGCCAGTTTCCCCGGGGCAAAATTCGCATCTCCCGGTGCGGTTTGGCGACCGTGATCATGGTTGAGCGCGCACCGTCTTGAATTTGCCGTTTGCGAGTCAGCAATTCGTTCCAGGCTGACCGCTTCGAATCCACCACCACTTGCGCGATCCGGGTTTCGAGCGCCGCGATCTGTTTTTCGAGGTCTGCCTTCGAACCTTTGCCGATCTTCGTCTTCGCTTCCAGAGCCTCCTTCTCACCCTCCCACTTCTCGACGGTTTCGATCATTTCCGCTCCCAGCATTTTCGCCATCCTCTCTTGAATTTTGGCCAACTCACTTTCCTCGGCATCAGAAAAGAACTTCATCTCCGGAGGGCGATTCGATGGCAACGAATTTCCGTTATAACCAACATCATGAACATCAGCAAAAAACGCCGCCATCGCGTAGTGATCCTTGATGGTGTAGGGATCATACTTGTGATCATGGCACTGAGCGCAGCCAACCGTGGCTCCCATCCACACCGCGGACACGTTGCGAACCCGGTCCGCGGCATAGATCGCATCATACTCCTTCTTTTGAATCCCACCTTCATGGGAAGTCTGAAGCAGTCGGTTATAGCCGGAAGCAACGCGTTGCCATTTGTCGGGCTCGGTCAGCAGATCGCCTGCCAGTTGCTCCCGGGTAAACTGATCGAAGGCCAGGTTGGAATTGAAGGCACGAATCACATAATCGCGGTAGGGAGAAATATTGTGAGTCTGATCACCATGATAACCAACGGTGTCGGCAAACCGAACCAGATCGAGCCAGTAAATCGCCATCCGTTCGCCGAAATGGGGCGACTTCAGCAGCTCGTTCACGACATTATCCAACGTCTTTTCTCCACTGACAAAAGCATCGACTTCGGCGGGACTGGGAGGAAGACCGGTGAGATCAAAGTGCAGCCGCCGGATCAAAGTGACCTTATCGGTGTCCGGTGAGGGTTTGAGACCCTCAGCTTCCAGATTCGCCAACACAAAACGATCAACCCAATTCCTGGCCCACGATTCATCTTTCGGAGTTGGAACCAGATGCTTCTTCGGCGCGACATAAGCCCATGGTTCGGAATACTGGGCGCCTTCCGCGATCCAGCGCGTCAGCAATTCCATCTCTTCAGGCTTGAGCTTTTTATGCGAATCGACCGGGGGCATGGGATCTTCCCGATCCAACATCCGAAAGACGAACTCGCTTTCCTCCGGATTGCCGGGAACGATCGCCGCATACCCGCCGAGGTCCTCAAAAGCCCCTTCCGCAGTGTCAAGGCGCAGGTCTGCTTTCCGCTCGTGCGAATCCGGTCCGTGACAAAAGAAACACTTGTCCGAGAGGATCGGGCGGATCTCGCGGTTGAAATCGATTGGCTTTGAGTCCTGAGCCAGTCCCAGCGGAGTAGCAATCAGAATCCAGAGCAGGCAAAGATGGAATCTCATGAGGTTTTGCAGCAACACACAAACGTCAATTTACGCGGATTCTTACGAAATTCGGCAGAATTCCGCGCGCAACGTTCAAACTTTGCAGGTTTTGGCAATTTTGCGCAGAAACTCCCGCTTCACGCAATCGCTTTCCAAACCGCGATTTGCCGCGACTCTTGCCGCCGATGACATGGGTCTTTCTGGCGGTTTTGTCCGCGCTCTGCCTCGGGGTTTACGATTTGCTGAAGAAGAATGCGGTTCGGGACAACGCCGTCCTTCCCGTGCTCTTCTTCGGAGTGGTGAGCGGCTCGTTGGTCTGGCTGCCGTTTGTGGTGTGGTCGTCGATCGCTCCCGACTCCGTGCCCCATGAATTTTTCCAGGTTGGGCGAATGAGTTCCCAGGAGCACCTCTGGCTCCTTGCCAAATCCACCCTCGTTTCCGCTTCCTGGCTCTTCGGCTACTTCGCCCTCAAACATCTCCCGCTCTCGACCGCCGGACCGATTCGATCAACCGGTCCGCTCTGGACGATTCTGATCGCAACCGCCTTTCTCGGCGAGTCCCCAAATCCCTGGCAATGGATGGGCGTTCTCACGATTCTGGCCTCCTTTTACGCCTTCTCGCTGGTGGGAAAACTGGAAGGACTCCACTTCCATCGCGATCGCTGGGTTTGGTTCATGGTCGTGGCCACGCTTCTCGGTGCGACCAGCTCGATCTACGACAAGTTCCTGCTGCAAAACGTCGGGATCCCGCCATCGACGGTGCAAGCCTGGTTTTCAATTTATCTCGTCGCGGTTCTGTTCCCCTTTTATCTCTGGTGGCGCACCGCGAACTGGCGAACCGGTTCCTTCGAATGGCGTTGGTCAATTCCCCTGGTCGGGTTTGCCCTTCTCATTGCCGACATCTTCTACTTCACGGCGGTTCAGGATGAAAACGCGCTCATTTCCGTGATCTCCCCGGTTCGCCGCATGTCGGTGATCGTCACGTTTTTTGGCGGGGTGCTCCTCTTCGGCGAACGGACCCGGGTCAGGCTCAAATCGATTTGCCTCCTCATTCTTCTCGCCGGGGTGGTACTGCTCAATTTCCGTGGGGCGGGCTAGAGCAGGCGGGCGACTTCAATGTAGTCCTCACCAGACGGTGCAAACCCGGATCTGATCGGCAGCCATCGGTGGATATCTGCGACCATCTGTGTCGCAAACTTCAGGAAACACAGACGAGCACGGATCGAGTCCTCTTAGATACGAGTTTGCGATCGTCTGTCACGGATTCTCTCTGCTTGAGAAGTCCTGACTGATGACAATGCGAAAGCCAACATCCGGATACTGCGATTCGCTGGTTGCAAACATCAGGACTCCACCCGTGCGGCACTGAGTCGCGCTTGAGAACACGCTTCCGCCGAGAGCCCTGGGTCCTGGAACCAACGCCTCACTATCCTTATCAATCAGACACCATTCTGCGGCGTTGCCGTAGACGTCGTACAGCAACCACGGGTTCGGTAAATGCTGCCCTACCGGACGGAAGGGCGTGTTGTCGGGAATTGGCAACGACTGAGGTTCGCGCTTTGCGTTGGCCGGAACTTCCCGGGACAAAGTCGAACCGAAAAGCGCTATAATCAGTGTCTCAATATCTTTCTCTTCCGATTCCGGCTCAGACTCTTCAGCGGGTGTTGTTTTGAATTCTTCCAACAGACTGAGAGGTTCGTTGAGTTTTGAAGCTTTGGATTGAACCGAGGTCGCCGGTTCCAGCTTCGGCTTTCCTCCCAACAGCGTGCCACCCGGCTCCGATATTGGGCCGACCTTGAAGGGGGACGGATCTTCCGTCGCGCCAAGGAGACCCAACCCGCTCAACCCTGATTCGATGAACTGCGATCTCTCCTTCCCAAAATTGGCGTGTGCATCAAGACCTTCGGCGTCATTCCCAAAATAATAAGCAGTCGTCGTCCCGGCCCGCGCAGCATGTTTCCATTGTGCTTCGGTCGGCAAATTGAACACCATTCCCGACGGAAGATGTTCTTTCCGATTCGCGTTCATTTCCTGGCAAAAAGCGACCGCTTCATTCCAACTCACATTCGTAACGGGAAGAGATCCGGCGCCCTGC
>JBCDHN010000196.1:0-6233 GCA_038749915.1 Verrucomicrobiota bacterium
TCAGAGTGAGCTGCCCCGAGGTTGGAGAATGCGGAATTCTTCGACATCCTCCGTAATTTCAATTCTCATCCCAGCCTTCACGTTATGAAATTTCTGTGTAACTCCTGTAGTCGGCCAGAACACTTCGAGAACATCGATTTGCTGAGCTTTCCCGATCCCGAGATGCTGTCGAAGCGGATTGCCACCGAAGCTGCCACCCGTATTCACGAAGCGGTAGATGGAACGCTTCTTCTGGTCCTCGGTAATTCTTGCATGAAGCCGGCTGCCAATTGCGGAGCGGTTTGAGGTCTTGCCGACAAGCTGGACTTCCACCCAATGATTCTGAGAACCTGGATTCTCAAAAACCGCGTCGCGGTAGGCATCAACCGGATAGGCGCCACCCAGCTGCTCAAAAACATCCTGATCACCGTCGCCATCCAGATCGGCAAAAGAAACGGCATGCCCTTTCTGGAGGTGCCCAAGTCCTGAAGCCATGGTGACGTCTGCAAATCGTTTACCGCTACGGTTGTGGTACAAGAGATTGGGAAGAATTACCGTCAGGTTGGGTTCACCAGTGCCGACATAAAAGTCCAGAAAGCCGTCATTATCGAGGTCTCCAAAATTGGCGCCCATGCCGAGAATTGGCACGGATGGCCCGGTCTTTGAGGTTACATTTCTAAACTTGGTCGTCCCATTCCCCTGATAAACAGCGGACAATTCGGCTTCGGTCTTTTCGCCCAGTGCGGTGCGGGTTGCGTCTTCAACGGACCCCGAAAACGAAGAAATATAGAGATCGAGATGCCCATCGTTATTGAAGTCCCACGTCCACAAGGGGAAGCTTGAGATTGGTGACTCGATCCCTGCTTTTTTGGTGATGTCAGCGAATTTGCCGTTCCCGAGGTTTCGATAAAGCCGGTTCTTTTGTTTCAGGTTGGAGATGATGAGATCAGGCCATCGGTCACCGTCGATATCTCCCCAAACAACGCCCTTGGCCATGCGGTTGTTGAGCACCCCGGCTTGTGTGGCAACTTCTCGAAATTGACCATTGCCTTGATTCTGGAACAGTTGGCCGGGGGACCGGAGGTTGGGGGTCGATTCATTTCCCACGTAAAGGTCCAGATCTCCGTCCAGGTCGTAGTCGGCCCAAGCTGCAGTTTGGCTGGGATAGTGAGCTTCACCCATTCCGCAACTCAAAGTCACGTCACGGAAAGTCCCGGTCCCGTCGTTTTGCAGCAAAGAGTTAGGGTGTTGCCCAAGTCTTGCCCACCAGGCGCCGCGGAGCACATAGAGGTCAAGATCTCCATCGTTGTCGTAGTCGGCGTGAACAAGATTGAGACCTCCCAACATTCCCGACAAACCAGCTTCGCGTTCAACGAATCGGCCCGGTCCGATGTTTTCCAAAAACCGGAGCGGTTCCGACAGCTCGAAACTGGAAGTGATGATGTCGAGATCGTCGTCCCCGTCAAAGTCATCGACCACCACACCGCCGGCCAGGTTGTCATTCTCAATTCCCCACTTTCGTGAAACGTTGGCGAAGTTGGGGAAGTTGTCGGAACGCTGAAACTGTTCCGGTGGAAATCGCAATTTGGAGGGCACTCCAAGCGGAAATGTTCCCAAGGTCATGTGTGCAAGGTTGAGAAACCACTGGCTGCGAAGCTGAAAGTCTGGGTCATCGCCTCGCAACTCCATCGCCTCCTCCAGAAAACGTATTGCTTGTTCTGATCCCGTCCGATCCGTATGAATCGCCTGTTCTTGAAGCGGCAGAATGCAGCTCTCTGGCGTGTTGAGAGCACAGCAGTTCTCGGTTTCACCCAGCCGCAAGTGAGCCATTCCCAGGTGATAAGCGATCAGGCCTTTCAACGCATCGTTTCCGGGTTTTTCCGCGAGATAGGTTCGAATGTCCGCAAACTGGTCGATTCCCTCTTGGATTTGTCCGTGATTCAGAAGGGCGAGGCCCAGCGCGTATCCCGTATCGATGTAAGCCTGAGGAAGTTGACTACGGTCGATCTTTCTGAGATTAAATTCGAGCTGGCGAATCTTGCCTGTTCCAAAGAACGGATTGTTGAGTGAGGAGGAGTCGCGAATCGCCGCCAGAATTTCCTCCATCTGTTGATGCGAATCCCTTTGATCCTGACCTTTCAAGAGCAGGGGATCGGTTAGAGAGGCGACGAGGAAAAGGGACGGAAGGAAGGAGGGAAAGAACGATGAGGGGGACAACATGAGAGCGCGGACATGTCGCGAACGACGACAATGGTGGAACGCTTGGACTCTCTGTTTGGCCTCTTAATTTGGGTCAATTTCCGCAAAAACAGCTCCTCCGAGCAGAGTTTCGCCCTCATAGAAGGCACAAATCTGGCCGGGAGTGAGTGCTCGCTGCGGAGAATGCCACTGAAGAAAGGCGCGATTCTCCGATTTGGGTTCGAAGTTGATCTCCGATGCGGCACAGCGATACCGGGGTGCTGCCGAGATATTCTCAGGCTCGATAAGGACCCGATTGGTAAAACTGACCTCGGTAACGAGTGAGGAGTTGGCGAAGAGTTTTGGGGTCTCGGTTTCGTCAAACCCGACAACCAGCTCCTTTGTCGCCCCCCGTTTTTCGACCACCACATACGCTTTACCGTGCATGTTGGAGGGCACTCCGTGTCCTTTGCGTTGACCTAACGTGAACAAATGGAGGCCGCGATGCTCACCCACTTTGCGCCCGTCCACCGTTACGATGTTTCCCGGATCATCCGGCACATAGTGCCTTAGAAAATCGCTCATTTTGACTTCGCCAATGAAACAGATTCCCTGGCTGTCTTTCTTGGTCGCCGTTGGCAGCTTGAATCGTACTGCCAGGCCCCGAACCTCGGGCTTTGGAATATCGCCAATCGGGAAAAGGGCATGACGAATTTGTTCCTGCCTGAGGAGTGCGAGGAAATAGGTTTGATCCTTGTTGGGATCGACGCCGCGAAGCACGTCGCGGGATCCATCGGCTCGTTCCTGAATCCGCGCATAGTGTCCGGTCGCGACAAATTCAAATCCCTCCTCCAGCGCATAATCCAGAAACACCCCAAACTTCATTTCCCGATTGCACATCACGTCGGGATTCGGAGTGACGCCGTCCTGGTATCCTTTCAAAAGATAAGCCACGACTCGATCTTTGTAGTCGCGCATCAGGTTGACGACCCGAAATTCGATTCCCAATTGATCGCAAACCGCGCGAGCATCGGTGATGTCCTGTTCCCAGGGGCAGTGGCCAGCGATTTTCTCCTCGTTGATCCAGTTCTTCATGTAGGCACCAACCACTTCATGCCCCTGCTCGACCAACAGCGCTGCGGCCACGCTGCTATCGACTCCACCTGACATGGCTGCGAGAATTTTGGACATAAGATCAGTTTAGACGGGATCGTGTGGCTTGCCAAACACCGCTCCCTACGATTTGGTGATTCCCTTCGAATTCAATGAACGGAATTGACCAAATCGCGGAGCATTTTGAATCCAATTTCTCGGAACGAGGTGAAGTCGGTGCCTCGGTTTCGATTTGGCGTGACGGTGAGGAAATGGTCAGTCTGCACCACGGATTCACCGACCGAGCAAAGACGGAACCATGGACTGCGGATACCCTCGTGCCGGTCTGGTCAATCACCAAAGGATTTGCCGCGGCGTGTGTCCTCATGGCGATGGAGGACGAGCAGTTTGACTTGGGGACTCCCATCGCAAAAATCTGGCCGGAGCTGGGTTCCATCTCCTTCGGTCAGGTTCTCTCTCATCAGGCGGGTTTGGCGGCCTTGGAAAATCCACCTAGCCTTTCTGACTACGATGCCGTGATTCACGCGCTCGAGTCTCAGTCCCGCCAACCGAATTGGGAGCCCGGCACGCGCCATGGATATCATCCCCGCACCTTCGGTTACCTTACCGACGAGATTGTGAGGCGATTGTCGGGAGCCGCCAGTCTCGGCGCTTATTGGCGGGAGCGGATTGCCGAACCCCTCAAGTTGGATGTCTGGATTGGTCTTCCGGAATCCGAGGATTCGCGGGTGGCCGAAATGATTCCCGCGAAGATGAAGGCTGGCGAACCGGTCTCAAAGTTTTATCAGGAGTTTGGGAAGGCCGATTCGTTTGTGCGAAAGGCGTTTGAGTCTCCCCGAGGCGTTCGAAGCCCGAGCGATTTCAACCGGCCGGAAACCCGGCGTCTCAGCATTCCCTCCTTTACCGGAATTGCCTCAGCCCGCGGGGTCGCGCGCTTCTATGCAGAAATGGCGGGGGGAAACCAGTTCTCGGAAACGATCAGGAGCTGGGCGGAAACAACCCTGGTCAGTGGAACTGATGAAACGCTCCTCGATGAAACCGCGTTCTCGGCAGGATTCATGAAGACGCCTCACCTGCTCCCGTCGTCGCGGTCGTTTGGCCATCCCGGTGCTGGCGGAAGTCATGCCTTCGCTTTTCCCGAGCAGAAAATCGGTTTTGCCTATGTCATGAATCAGATGGAACTCAGTGTAACCCCAACTCAAAAAGCGCTCGGCTTTCTCGACCCTTTGCGCAACTTTGCCTAACATGTCTGCCCACGCCGAAACGTTCTCCGTGCGAACCCACGGAAAAAAGACCTACGAAATCACGGACGAAATCACCCAGATCGTGCGCAAGAGTGGAATCACCACGGGTACGGCGACGATTTTCGTTCAGCACACCAGTTGCTCGCTCTGTATCATGGAAAATGCCGATCCGTCAGCTCGTACCGATCTCCACAGCTACTTCGATCGTCTGGTTCCCGAAAATGAGCCTTATTATGTCCATACCTATGAAGGTCCGGACGACATGCCTTCTCACATTCGAATGGTGCTGACCGGGTGTTCCGAGGTGATTCCCGTCATTGAGGGCCGGATGACGCTGGGAACCTGGCAAGGTCTGTTTCTGTTTGAGCATCGCGTCGCCAGTCACACCCGCCGAATTTCGGTGAGTGTTGTCGGCGAGTAGCAAGCTGGCTCTTTAAATTTCAGCGCTTCCGGATTCTGGGATGAAGTCAACCCATTGCAACGAGCTGCAGGAATTCGGACTGGGGTTGAAGTTGAAGTGGCATGATGATAGTTTAGGAAAATTTATGGATGTCACTCTGAAATTGGACGAAGAACTAAGTGATGCTGCGAGGCACCGAGCGAAGGACGAAGGCACATCTTTGGTGACTTGGATCACCAACCTGCTGAAGCGCGAATTGGTTCGTCCCGAACGTCAGATGGCAAATGGCACCCTTCTCGACTTGTTGGGAGACGATGGCAACGAGGACGTGGAATTTACTCGCTGCAAAGATTTGCCGCGGGAAATCGATTTCACCTAGCAAGTTCCGATGGCGTTCCTGCTCGATACCAACGTGGTCTCGGAGTTACGCAGAAAACAGCGTTGTCATCCCAACGTCGCGAAGTGGCAATCCGATGTGGAGTCAACTGGTTGCTTTATCAGCGTGGTTACCCTGATGGAGATCATCAACGGCATTGAGGCCACCAAACGAAGGGACGCCAAATTCGCGGTAATTTTGGAAAGATGGTATGAAAATCAAGTGCTTCCGAGCTTTAGCGAACGCATCCTTGCCATGAATTCAACCATTGCCGAGCAGGCGGGCCAAATCATGGCGATTCGAACCCGTAGCACGGCTGATTGCATCATCGCGGCAACGGCCTTGATCCATGAACTCACTCTCGTGACGAGAAACGTGACCGATTTTTCGGATACCGGTGTAGACCTGGTCAATCCGTGGGAGGATTAGTTCTACTTTGGAAGATTATGGAACAGGATCTCCACACACGGTGGCGGAGTTTGGACGCGTTATGCTCCGCAGCGAGTGCGGAGACCCTTTTCTACGGCATCTCTAACAAAGTAGAAGTTGTCTTCAGTGGAGCTATACCTGGCGAGTGATCTTCAACCCACTACCATCGGATATTGCGGCGCACCACATCGTCGGGAGGCAGAACGTCCCAGTCATCTTCCTCAATCACAACGACGTTGGGATCTTGATTGGTGGAACGGTGATGTGGAAAAGGATGCGGCCCCTGACTCCCAAACTGGTTTTGCCAGAGCGTATTTCTCCGTTCGGCTCCAGCAGCCAGAAAGATGAACCCGGCGAGAATGACCCAAAGCAGGTTGAAGGAGAAAAGACCAATCAATCCAAACACGATCGCAAGTCCCTGGCCAATTCTGGCTGCAACATGCGTTGCCCAGGTGTGATCTCGGCGAACCATGGTCAACACGGCCCGCAGAACCCGACCGCCGTCCATTGGGAA
>JBCDHN010000197.1:0-6229 GCA_038749915.1 Verrucomicrobiota bacterium
AGGACGGAGACTTCAAGAGCGACCTGAATGTTCTCCTGCCGTTGCTCCACATCATTGATAACCACGGACCAGATTCCATCGGCGGTGGCGGGACGCCTCTGGTTGGACAGGAGACTGGTGATTGATCGTCTTTCCTTTCGGACAAATCCCGGAGGTCAGCTCTGCAACGCAGCGTCTTCCATCGCGCCGACTTCCCGACGAGGTTGCGCTGGCGTCCCGAGGAGGCGTTGCATCCAGGTGCGTTCCAGTTTGGGCTGCGTCCAATGCCACCAGATCGCGACCATGGCGGCGGTATCGAGATGGCAGTATTGCAGCAGAAGCTGGCGGCAGGCTTCGCGCGATTCCGGGTTCTGCCCGGCCAGTCCGAACATCATGTCCTGGTAAACGCGAATCGCTCCGGTTCCTTCCCGCACCACTTCCTCGTCGTCACCAATTGGAAGCGGGGGGAGCGCCTTGTAGGGGTCGTCGCTGTTGTGGCGGAGCCCGTCGAAGCAGGACAGCTCGCGCACGTTGGGATTGGCGCGCCAGATCGCGGGAAAGACGGCTTTGATGGAGACACTGCCTTTCATCTCCGGGTGGAAGTAGTGCTTCCGAGCAAGCGCGCAAAGATCGATAACCCAATCGTCGCGCCCCGCGTCAAAATCCTCCAACCAGAAGGCAAGTTCGGGGTTGTCATACCCATACTTGCTCATTTGATCGCGAACGTCTCGCAGCATGGTGAGTTCATAAGGCGACCAAATGTAAACCGTGCCCTCGCCATCGAGTTGCTTCATGAGCGACTCCGCAAATTCGAAGTTCGGGAAAGCGTCCTCCGAGTTGAGCCATTCGCTGTGCTCGATGGGCCCGCCCGGCTCCCGAATCGTGTGACAACTCCACTGAAATCCAACCTGCTCGTAAGGCCGCATCCCAACATGATAGGGCAACGCGATTCGGGATCCTTCAAAGTCGATAAAGTGAAGCGGGTAAGCATGCGACTTGAGAGTGGACCGAAGTTCCGGCGCCACCCATTCCTGATCCATCGCGGTTGATTGGATCTGGGTCTGTTGTCGCTCGGCGGTGATGCCCTCCCGTTTTGAGTCTTCGGGAATCGCCTCAAAGCGAACGTTACCAGCTTCAGCCATCTCCGCCGGCACATCGCGAGCCCGGCCCCCGAGAAGATCGACGCGATAGAGATCCAGAATGTGGGGTTCCTGCTTCGCCAACGGCCCCCAACACTCCTGAAAACCCGACTTCTTCGCCTTTTCATCCTTCAAGCGGTACTCGCATTTTTTGCAGGCATAACCAATTGGGACGGTAATTTTTTTGGCTCGCCCCCGTTTGAACGACGAGGCGAATTGCTTGCGGGCTTCAGCCACTTCGTCTCGCAACTCATTGACCTCGACACTGACATCGACAATCGCAAGAAGATGTCCGGTGGTTAGGTCATCCGGCTCACCCAGATACTCGAACTCGGCCCTCCAACGCGGCTGCCCTTTCGGAGGAGGAATCATGCGAAAGCGATCGTAGGTCGCAACTTCAGTGGCCGAGGCAGACTTGTCGATGACGCATAGCATTGGTCTAACCTTCAGGTTCGGAAACGCCCGTTGCAGAACGAGGGCCTGAAAGGTGACATCTTCGAGATAAGGTCGCCACTTGCTGGATATGCCGCCGCGCTTGCCGCGAAACGGACTCGCCATTCCATCGACCGGTTCGACCGAGGTGGACTTCACTTCGATCAGTTCCAGCACATTGCCAACGCGGCGCAGAATGTCGACGCGGATGAGGTAAGCATCGTCGATCACGGTCGGCTCAAACCAGACACCGTCGCCTTTTGACACGGCGTTGATGGTCGCCCGGTGCGCTTTTTTGGGGTTTCCCCAGTCGCCAACCGTCTCTCCCTCCGGATAAAGGGCGCGCGCCATCGTCTCCACCATGAAACCGCCGTCAGCGAGAAACGCGAGGTAGGGATCCTGATCCATCCGGGACGGATACTTGTTCTTCTTGTAAAAGAGCTTGGTCGGACACTCCCGAGCTTTTTTGAAGTCGCTTTTGGTGAGGTAAAGAGGCTTGGCCATAACGGGTGCAGGGTTAGGACTAACATGGTTCCAATTCAGGTTTTGTCAGGCAATGTTTTAGATTACTTGACTTTTTGGCAATCGTGATTAAATGAGCCGTTGGCAACGAACGGCTGGATCGCTCCGGCGAGTCGCCTGTCTGAACTCACCCTCAGGATCACGTGACTGGTGCCATTCGATCGATGCACCGAACTTCCGCTATTCGTTATTTGCTTGGAGCAGACTCAGCCTCGGGTTGCGCGGGCCGGGAGACCCGCGATACTCCGACATGGAACCTGTGCAGCTGCCCTGGATCGAATCGACACTACAGAACGGCTCGGAAGACGAGCTGATCGAGCTGTTTGTTGATGTTCATCCCGCTGATTTGGCCGAGGCGCTGGACGAGCTGGAAGACGACCGTTGGGATGAGGTTCTTGAGGTGATGCCGCCCGGTGTTTTCAGTGCATTGATCGAGCACCTGCCGGCAATTGACGCGGTCGCTCATCTGCAGAAGTCGAGCAAGGAATACCGCCAGGAAGCCCTGACCCATTTGGCCGACGATGAGCTGGTGGACCTGCTCCAGGAACTGCCAGAGGAGCAACGCGAAGACTACGTTACCTTGCTTCCGGACACCAAAAAACAGAAGTCGCGCAAGCTGCTCGCCTTTCCCGAAGAATCCGCCGGGGGCCGAATGACGACCGATGTCGCGACGCTCTCGGAGAACATGACCGTCCGCGAGGCAATCGAGAAGCTGGCCGACGTCAAGGAGACGACCGAGCTGCTGTCACGCATTTATGTGGTGGACGAGCGCAGTCGGCTTATCGGCAAAATCAGGCTTCGTGACCTGACTTTCAACCCTCGCGACACCCAGATCCGGGAGGTGATGGACGAGGACTTGTTGGCGGTCGATGCCTTCGCCGACCAGGAGGAAGCAGCCCGGATGATCATGCGTTACGACTTGATGGCCATTCCAGTCGTGAATCCGGAGCGTCAGGTTCTCGGTGTGGTGACCCATGATGACGCGATGGAGATTCTGGAAGAGGAATCGACTGAGGACATCGAGAAACTCTCCGGTATTCAGGCTTCTTCCCCCGATCAGACCTACATGCGCACCGGGGTGCTGGGCCACTTCCAACGCCGGGCCGGCTGGGTCGTCACCATGGCTTTTCTCGCGATCGCCTCGGGATTCGTGCTCTACAAGTTCGAGCATGTGCTCGGTCAATTGGCGATCCTCGCGCTCTACATTCCCATGGTCGTGGCGGCAGGCGGAAACACCGGCTCCCAGTCGGCCACCATGGTGATTCGGGCGATGTCGCTTGGCGAATTCAATCCAAAAGACTTTCTCGAAGTCATTTGGAAGGAGATCCGGATCGGATCCCTGCTCGGCGGCGTGGTCGGAATCTGTATCTTTCTGCAGATTCAGATCGTGCAGTTTGGCGGCATGCCGGAAGGCATGAGCAGCTTCTGGGTTGCCTGTGTGGTTGGTCTATCGCTCATGTTACAAATCATCACCTCAACCTTGCTGGGCGCGTCCCTTCCGCTGTTGGCCAAGCTGGTGAATGCGGACCCGGCCGTCGTCGCCTCCCCCATCATCACCACGGTGGTGGATGTGACAGGGCTGCTGATCTACTTCGGCCTGGCGAAGATGATGCTCGGCATTTAGTGCGGGGATCCCAAGTATCAGGACGACAGCGTTTGACTGCCGTAGGCCATGTTTTGATACGAGGCCGCCCAAGCCAACATCACCATCGGCATGGCCCAAATCAGTCCGAGGCCGAGGGCCAACGCTCCCAGCAGCACGATTCCCACGCTTGCGATGTAGAGGCCGAACAGACTCCAGAAGTTCCCTTGAGTCAGCTTCCAACTGGTTCCAAACGCCTCAATCGCTCCCTTGCGTTGATCGACAATCGCAAAGGAATAAAATCCGATTCGCAGGGCAATAAACACCGCGAAAATGATGACAAACGCCTGGCCGACAAACCATTGCGGGCTCAATTCCTCGGTCAGATACTCAACTGGCGCGGTGATCGCCAGCATCGCGAATTGATAGATGACATAGGCGCCCAGCATCGGGAAAAAGTAGGGTCCACCAGCAAACAGGTCGCTGACACTGGCTTCTTCCCGACGAATGATCTTGAGCACAAAAATCATCACCCCTCCGATGAGGAACGACATCGGAATGGCGAGCAACAAGTTGAAGGCCGCCTGCGCGAGAAACCCCGGCTCGGGCACTCCTTCCGCATTCTTTGGACTGATCGCCATCATCACCCCGATTCCCGGAATGGCCACAACACAGCTGAGACCCATCAACACGATTCCAAAAAGCACGACAGCCCAAAAATTCCGATTTGTAAGGCGCATCCCCGTGTCGAGGACCGTTCCCAGCTCCAGTTGATGGTTACCGCCCGGCGTCAGCTCAGCGCTGGGACTGGCTGATTGTGGTGCTGCGTAGGGATTGAGAGAGCCGGTGTCGCTCGAAGGGGGAGAGGAACCAGCCGGAATGGGCGCGTTAAACACGTTCTGAGCTTCCGCAGGAGTGGATTCCGCGGTTGGCGCGGGGCTTCCATCCAGCAAACCCGGGACTTTCTCCGGAGGAACCCACTCGACGGTGCTGGCAGACCAGACCAAGGTTCCGGTGGCTTCCGGATCAAGCGCTTGAACCTTCGCCTGCAAATCGGCAAAGGACATGGGACCGGATTTTTCGCCATTGGCGTAAACAAACCATTCCTCGTTCATAGTTGGGGTTTTCTACCCTTTCCTGGGATTTTTGTCAGGTAAACTTAGCAATTTTCCGTCAGCAAAGGCAAAAACTTGTCGTTGGCCATCATCGCAACCCTGTGGAAGACTTTCGCCCTAAATCGACCGTAGCATGGATTCAACATCGAACGACAACCTCCCCAAACTCGGAGACGACGACGTCGCCGCCATCGACAGCCTCCGCAATTCCTACAGCCAACTGAAGGAGGAGATCGGCAAGATCATCGTGGGTCAGGAAGCCGTCATCGAGCATCTCGCCATTTGTCTGTTTGCCCGGGGTCACGCCCTTCTCATGGGGGTTCCCGGCCTCGCCAAGACCCTGCTCGTGAAACGCCTGTCCGAGACGATGCATCTCGACTTCAGCCGGATTCAGTTCACGCCGGACCTCATGCCGATGGACATTACCGGCACCGACATTCTCCAGGAAGGCCAGGGCGGAAGACGCGAGTTTGAGTTCATTAAAGGCCCGGTCTTTGCCAACATCGTGCTCGCCGATGAGATCAACCGCGCTCCCTCCAAAACGCAATCCGCCATGCTGGAGGCGATGCAGGAACACCGCGTCACCGTCGCCGGGCGCACCTTCGAGCTGGAGCCACCCTACTTCGTGCTCGCCACTCAAAACCCGATCGAGCAGGAAGGTACCTACCCACTTCCCGAAGCTCAGCTCGACCGCTTCATGTTCATGGTCGAGGTCGATTACCCAAAACGCGAAGACGAAATCGAAATCGCCCGCTCCACCACCGGTGAAACGCCGCCAACGCTGGAAAGCGTCATCAATGCCGAGCAGGTCATCGCCTATCAACAACTCGTTCGGCGCGTTCCGGTTCCCGACCACATTTTTGAGTTTGCCGTCGACCTCGTTCGCCGGACCCGCCCTCGCGGTGAGGAGGCACCCGATTGGATCAAACCGCTCGTTGGCTGGGGAGCCGGCCCCCGCGCGATCCAGTGCCTCATTCTCGGTGCCCGCGCCCGCGCCGCCCTTCACGGCAGCTACATGGTTCGCCAGGAAGACGTCGAAGCCGTCGCCGAACCCGTCATGATCCACCGCGTACTCACCACCTTCGCCGCCGAATCCGAAGGAATCACGAGTCGGGATGTGGTGAAGCGGCTGGTGAAAGAGTTGAGTGAAGAAGCGTAGTTGTGAGAGGAAAATTCCAAGTTCCAAAAACCAAATCCCAAACAAATTCCAAATACCAATTTCCAACCATGCTCTCTGAGCCTTGAAACGACTTTCAGAGGCCCGAAGGGTCGGCACTATGCCAGCCCAGGGCAGCGCCCTGGGTAAACCGCCAAGAAGTCATGAGCCCCAACGGGGCGGCCCCAATCCCCCTCACCCCTCCACCTAGTCACCCCCTCACAACGTGACTCCACCTACCAAACACGACTTCCTCGATCCCAAGGTCCTTTCGCGACTGGCGGGGCTGCCGTTGTTTGCGCGG
>JBCDHN010000198.1:0-6212 GCA_038749915.1 Verrucomicrobiota bacterium
CAAGGATTGGCAGCAAAAAGTCGGCGCCCGTTTTCCCACCACGAATCCCGGCTACAACGCTGAGGCCCACGACCAATCAATGGCGACTTTGCGGGAGAAAAGCGTTCCCAATCGTGAGAAACAGCACGCTGGATTTCTGGACTCCGACTTCAAGCCTCGCGGCGGATGGTGGGATCAGCCGAAGGGCTAAAAAAACCGGCGAAAGTCCGATCGTCAAATCACGATCAATGACACAGGGGGCGGTCACACCGAACTATTGCAGCAAGCTCGCAAGCGTACCAAGGACATTGGTAAAGAACCAGAAGAAGATCGCAATCCAACCAAGTGTAGCCCCTGTCGCGTTTCGTTGGCTGTCGCCATATGCATTTCTACCGCCTCCACCAGGTTCTTGTCCCAGAAAAGTCGTTTCAATCCATTCCCTCAAGACTGCTATCAAGAAAATAAGTAGCGAGAGGACGAGTCCGATCATCATCCCCTGCGGACGAACAACAGTGGATGTTGTGGCCTCCGAATCGGGTTGAGGGAGATCAATTGCGACCAATCCAAACAGTTTGTAGGTAAAAAAGGCTGAAGCGAGCAAGGCGATCAGCCAAATCGGGCGCAACAAAACCCACCAACCCGACTTGTCGCGGTCATGCCACCGCTTTACCCCAGCTGCAATTTGAACCCACAACATCAGAATAAAAACCACCACCATGCCGATCATGAAGACACTCCCTTCAGTCAATTCCTTCATGATCTCCGAGCTCGGATTGGTAAACGCACTCAAGCCTGACATGAGCGCAGCGAGCGCAATCAAGACCAAGACTCCCGCAATCCCCACAAAATAGTTGACCGCAAAAAACGTCAACCGCCTCATCCGCCCTCTAAACCCAAACAAGACTTCAAGAAAACTCAGCCGAGGTTCGGATAGTTTTGGCATTCTCGCCTCAGAACCGATCTTCAATTTGCGCGAGCTTGAGTTTCCCTGAACCGGTCGGCTTAGAGGTCCAGTTGGCAGAGCCCCTCCAGGCAAAGGGCCAGACGGTAACGACTCCCGGGGTAAAGTGGGAAGGCCGGACGCAGATGATTGTTCAGGCGGAAGCGGAAGTTCGATCCCGAACTCTTCACCACAGATTGGACAGTTTACCACTGTCGAATGATAACCACTAGGAATCGATACAGCATGTCCGCAATGTGGACATGCTACAGTAAACGCCTCGTTGCCCATAGTCTGGAATTGATTCTTGAGAAAGGGGTTGAAGTCAAGGGGCCATGAGCTTGCACGTTACCATTTCCAAATCATCAATCCAGCGAGCAATCTAGTAGCCCTCTAGTCTGGAAGCAGCGTGGGCAAATCAGCGACCGAGCTAATCGTCAAATCAGGATCAATAGCGCAAGAGTGCTCGGGAAAGAGCTGAATCCAGCAGGTCCTCATCCCGAGGGCGGCGGCACCTTCAATGTCATTCTCCGGATTGTCCCCAACAAAGAGAACCTCATCCGGAGTCACCCCAAAGGAATCAATCAATGGTCGAAAGGCACGTTCGTCAGGTTTGTGATGGCCAATGTCGCCGGTCGCAAATACATGGGAAGTGTCAAAGTGCCGATCGATCCCTAGACTGGCGAATTTCTTCAGCTGAAAACCGGAGTCCCCATTGGTCAGAACACCAAGTTGGTAGCGGTTGCCCAAAACCTCGACCGCGTCATGAATTGCGGCATTGATTTCAATCATGCTCATCACTTCCCGCTGAAATCTGGCCTCCGCATCCTTCCATCCATCCGCCCAATCTACCCGATCCGCGATCCACGAATAGAAGTCCGGCCGCGGAATAAACCCACTGTTGTCATAGGCGATCCCAGCGTTGGCGGTAGCCTCGTCGTCTGCGAAGATGGAACGAATCCAGCGGTTCACGGCCTGATCCCGACTGTAAAGCGTGTTGTCGAGATCAAATCCAATCGCTTTGAGGTTGGTTAGTTGGTCATTCACTGGGCGCCAGTTTTCAACGATTCGCCCAAGTTTCAAGTCCTCTCGCCAATTGAAATCGGCCCGAAGAATCGCGAGGCGCGGCCTAACGCATGAAAAACGATTTTCGGGTTTCGTTTTCGTTTTTAGGAGGTATAGCGCTAGTTATTATGAGCGAACCGGCCGTTTATTCCCGTAAGAATCCATTTCCCGCGACCCTCAAAGTTCACGAACCTCTCTGCGGCGAGGGGTCGGTGAAGGACATTCGCCATTTTGAGCTCTGCCTGGCGGGGTCCGGATTGACTTATGATCTGGGCGACTCTCTTGGTGTCGTTCCCCAGAACGATCCCGAGTTGGTAGACGAAATAATCTCCATTCTCGGTCTTGACCCAGAGGAGGTCGTTCCCACGCCCGACAAATCAGAGGCTCCCCTTCGCAAAGCGTTGTTGGAGAAATGCAATATCACGTCACCTTCGCGAAAGTTCATGAAGGATTTCGCGGAACGCGCAGACAGCGACGAAATGCGTGGTTTGCTCGAAAAAGAGCGCGCCAAGGAATTCACTGCTTATGTTGAAGCCCGCGAGATCGTCGACTTTTTCATCGAGAATCCCGGGGTAAAAATGACGGGCGCGGAGCTAACTGGTCTGCTTGGCAAACTCCAGCCCCGCCTCTACTCCATCGCCTCAAGCTTGAAGGTTCATCCAGACGAGGTTCATCTCACCATTGCCCGAGTCGCTTACGAAACGCTCGGTCGCAAACGCAAGGGTGTTTGCTCAACTTACCTTTCCGACCGGGCTCCTGATGGAACTCAAATGCCGGTCTTCGTTCATGCCGCCAAGGGTTTCAAGCCACCGGAAGACGACTCTGCGCCGATGATCATGGTCGGTCCCGGCACCGGTATCGCTCCTTTCCGCGCCTTTCTTGAAGAACGCGTGGCCACCGATGCTCCCGGAAAAAACTGGCTCATCTTTGGAAATCCTCACTCCAAGACCGACTATCTTTACGGCGAACAGTTCGAGGGTTACAAGGCTTCCGGCAAAATCACCAGACTGGATCTGGCGTGGTCCCGTGATCAAGAGCATAAAATTTACGTACAGGACAAAATCAAGGAAGCGGGAGCCGAGCTCTGGAAGTGGCTTGAAGAAGGCGCCTATTTCTATGTCTGCGGCGACGCCATTTACATGGCCAAAGATGTGGATGACGCGCTTCATCAGGCGATCGCCGAGTTTGGAGGAATGTCAGCTGAAGCTGCCGCCGAATACGTCGAGCAAATGAAGAAAGACAAGCGTTACCAACGCGACGTCTACTAGGGAGCGTCCGAAAACCACAGCCGACCTCGCACTGGTTTTTAGTCTTTCAATCAGTGGCGCTGATGCGCGGGAGCAAGACGCGGTCTTTTTGGGCCGCAACGGCGTTGCGATTGCGCTCTGTGAGGAAACTCATCTCCACACAATCGCGCCTTGTTGCGGACCAAAAATCCTCGTGGCGAGGTTCGCCCGTGGTTTTCGAACGCTCCCTAATCACGAAAGGCACCGATTTTTGGGGCAAGGGCCGAAAGTCGCGAATAAATTCGCACTTTAGGTTGACTGGCATCGCATGTTCTGCGAAAAAAATCGCACTTCACGCGCATCATGCCAGAACGAGACAAAGAGAGTTTCGAAACGCAGCTTAGTCGGCGCGAGCGTCAGATCATGGATTTGATCTTTGCTCGCGGGCAGGCCACAGCTCGAGAAATCTGGGATTCCCTCCCCGATCCTCCAGGTTACTCGACGGTTCGAAAACTGCTCTCGGTTCTGATTGAAAAAGGCGAGCTGACCACAACCCAGGATGGACGGGCGCTGGTTTACCAGCCTGTCCGATCTCGAAAAGCGGTCACGACATCTGCCCTCAAGCGTTTGGTCGATACCTTTTTTGGTGGTTCAGTCGCCAAGGCGGTAACCGGACTACTTGAGCTCGGCGAAGACGACCTTTCAGATGCGGAAGCCAAGCGACTCTTGGGTCGAATCGAACAAACCCGCCAAAAAGAGAGCAACGAGGGGACCGATGAGCACACAGACGACACTTGATCCGATCTTGATCCACCTGCTGAGAGGCACCCTCCTCATCAGCGCCTGTTGGGTTACCTGGCTTGCCCTGCAATTCGCGTTGCCACGCAGCCGCTCCGTTGGCTACACCTTTTGGCGGGGCGTCATCGTCATCATGTTGGGGATGACTCTGGTCCAGACCGGACCAGCGTGGAGATTCGTTACGGTTGAGCTGTTCTCAACTCAACCGGAAACTCCCGTTGTCGCGGATCAATCCACCCTTCTCCATCTCCAGCGGTTCCGCCCGGCCTCAGCGGAAGCCAGCCTCCCTTCCAAACCTTCCCGAAGGTCAGAAATTCCGCTGGGACCAACACTGATTCGTGCTTTCGGCTGGATTTGGCTTGCCGGTCTGGTTCTTGGTGGCTCCCGTCTCGTGATCGCCCACTGGCAAATCCTCAAGATCCGACGGAAGGCAATTCGACTCAAAGCGCCTGACTTGTTGGAAGACATCCGCAGTGGCTGCAGTCGCCTCCACATTCGGCAATCGGTCGATCTCCTCGAGCATCCAGGAATCAAGGTCCCCTTTGCCACCGGCATCCTGAGACCGGCGATCATCATTCCAAGCGCGATGAGAACCTGGCCGGAATCCGAGCGCCGAATGGCGTTGCTTCATGAACTGGCTCATGTCCGTGGATTCGATACCCTCTTCCAGGCTCTGGCGAGCATCCTGGGAATCGTTCATTGGTTGAATCCACTTGTCTGGATCAGCTGGAAGCGCTTTGCGCTGGATCGCGAGCTGCATGCAGATGCAACGGTGCTGGCGACACGAGTTTCGCCAACCGATTATGCGAGCCTCCTCGTGCGATTGGCATCACGCTATCGCGCTGATCTCCCCATGGAGCTAAGCTCGGTTTCCATGGCTCGAACCTCGAGTGTTCCCGGGCGAGTCAATGCAATTCTGAGCGGCAAGCTGAACCGCAAGAACGTCTGGGCTCCGGTTTTGTGGATTTGCATGGGCTTGCTTGCGGGCATTGCACTGACGTTAGGCGTCACTACTCTGGTGAACCGAAACCAGCCGCTTGATCAGGAGCTTCTGGTGAAGGTTTATGAGGTCCATCCGGGATTCGGCGGAGAAGAACGCCCCAAAAGCGGAGCGAAAAACGTTCGCGAGCTGTTGGAGTCAAAGTACGGGGTACCGCAGTTGGATGAAAGCACCGCCGTGTTTAATCCTGGAACCCGCCAACTGATCGTCCGCAACACGCAAGCCAATCATGAGCTTCTGGAAACCGTGCTGCAATCCATTGCGGAAACCGAAAATCTGCAGATTTACACTGCGGCTCGGTTCTTGACGATTTCAAACGAAGCCCTGAAAAACGTCGCGCTTCCGGCTGATGCACTGATCGACAATGCGATCTTCGAGGATCCACAGGCTCAGGTAGCTCTCCGCCGTCTTCAGCAACAAGGGGCTGTAGTTCTGGCAACTCCAGCCATCATCACCAAGTCCGGCCAAACCGGCAGGATTGAGATGGATAACGTTGCGTTACAAGTTCGGGCAATCGCCGATCCCCAAGATTCTGAAATCGAAATGTCAATCGGCGTCAGCGTTGATGCTGACTCCTGGCAACGAAGCATCACCCTCCCCGACTTCGGCTCCGTTCTCTTCGTTCGCAAGCAGCCTGATGATCAAACCCTGATGGTATTACTTACCGGAAATATTTTCGAACCGGAAACGACCGCTTCCGAGCCAACCGGAGCCCGGTTCCACGCGCAGGAAAAAGCAAAAGAGATTCTCAGTTACGCGACATTCACGCGTTAGAATATCCTAGACTTCCCGCAACTTCTCGGCATCAAGCGATTCAACAAAGTCGGCGTAAGCATGACGTAACCCGGCTTCAAGATGGTAGTCCGGCTTCCATCCCGTTTCCCGCAGAATGGTGGAATCCATCAGCTTGCGCGGTGTTCCATCAGGCTTGGAGGAATCCAGCTCTATTTCCCCCTTAAAGCCGGTTACCTTCGCAATCATCCTGGCCAGATCACCGATTGATACCTCATCTCCCGATCCCACATTTACCAGATCCGGAGGGTTCTCCAATGTCAACAGGTGGAGACAAGCCGAAGCAAGATCATCCACGTGAAGGAATTCACGTAGCGGCTTCCCACTTCCCCAGATCGCGACAGATTCCGCACCCGTTTGACTGGCTTCATGAAAGCGGCGCAGCATCCCGGGAATCACGTGAGAGTTGTCC
>JBCDHN010000199.1:0-6210 GCA_038749915.1 Verrucomicrobiota bacterium
CAAACGCCGCGCGCCATCGTTTCCGGCTTGGTGTTGTCAGTAAGAACTGCTGGCAACCAGTCACAGTGTTCAACCCAACTGTGGGCGGCCGCAAAGACTTCAGGAGCAACGTTTTTGCAGCGCCAGATTTTGCTCCACCACCATTCGGACGAATAAATGCCACCGCACTTTGCAAGATACTGCGGACGCTCCTTGGCCGCGATTTGAGTGATTTTCGCGGCTTCATTGTGGCCGGTGTGGTCTTTCCAAAGCCAGACCATCGCATCGAGGTTTTCGCGAAACTCGGGCTTCAACCCGAGAGGGGTGCCGTCGGCATCAACAGGCATGGGGGTGCTCCCAGTTGTGTCGATCCCAATCCCAACCACATTTGCCGGCTCGAAACCGGGATCAGCCTGCTTGGCTTGGTCAATTGCGCCAGTGATAATCGCCTCCAGTCCATCGAGATAATCCTGCGGATTCTGGCGAGCGACATTCGGATCCTTGGTGGTTAGAATTCCGAGCTCTCCCGAGGGATAGGGAAAGACAACCGATCCCATTTCTGCGCCGGTATTGAGGTTTACGAGCAACGAGCGGCACGAATTGGTGCCGTAGTCCAGGCCAAGGGCATATTTGTCCATCTCCCGCCCTACCATGAGAGGGAATTCAGAGCAAGCGACCTAGCGGAAAACGTCGGCGTAAATCGCAGCGCAGTCCTTGGGAGAACGGGCGATCACCAACCTGGAGGCTCTGGAAAAGAACCGATTCGCCTCGCTACCGTCCAGCGGGATGGGCTCGGAATCAGCGGCTTTCAGGGCGGACTGCAACTTTTCCGGCCCACCACCTTCGTATTCCTTCACCACACCTTGATAGATGCTTCCGTGGTAAAAGTAGAATCGCTCTTCCTTGACGGAATCTATCGTGGAATTGGGATTTTGAGGATGGAACGTCCAGTGGTTCTCCTGCCGATACACAAAAAACAATTCCCCTTCCGAAAAGTAAAACGACTCCGAAAACCCGGAATGATCCCCAAGTGAACCATCCACCGTGATCAATTCAAGGGCACCGGTTTCAGGATGACGATGGTAGACGGCTTTCGCCTCAATCGGCACTCCCTCATCCATGAACTCTATCGCGGAAATGCGCGCGTCGCGTAAATTGATATCGTTGAACCATTCGCGAATTTGCTGGGTCCGCTCCGAAGCGATTTCTTCACTGAGTTGAGGTTGAGCATCCAAGTCCTCAATCGGTTCCAACCGAATTCCAGTGAGCACTTCCTTAACCCGGGCTGCGGCATTGGTTTCGGCAGCGTCTTGATCCAGCGGATTTCCGTCGGCGTCGAGGAACTCGAGTTCCGCATCAATCACCAGATGAAAGGGATAAACATCTCCGCTTCCTTTCGGTCTGGCGTTGAAGATGTAGGGAGCCACCCGCTGTCCACTCAGGTTCTCGAACTGTTTCCCCAGACGCGTCGCAGTCCCCGAAGGAACGATGTCAAAACTGAGCTCAACAAAGGACTGGAGTCTTCGATCCTGACTGAGGACGGGGACGACGTCATCCCATGACACGCTGCCCTCCGCAAGCGCAAACTGAGGGAGCAGCAGCGCCGCGAAAATGAAGATTCTGTCCCAAAACATGGTCAAACAAAGGGTGCTAATATAAACTTGGCAACCACACAATCCTTCCCAATGGCCTTTCACTTGCCCCCAGAACAGACGGCGAGGCTCGACGGCCTATTCGAGCAACTTACCGAGCGCCGCAAACATTTTATCGGATACCCTTGCACTGCCGATCTCGATTTCAGTGAGCTTTTCCGCTTCCTGGATTTTCCGATCAACAATGTGGGTGACCCCTTTAAGGACGGAACCTATGGGCTCCACACTCACGAGTTCGAACGCGAGGTCATCGAATGGTTCGCCACCGTTTGCAATGCCTCTGAGGACAGCTACTGGGGCTATGTCACCAATGGAGGCACGGAGGGGAACATGTATGGTCTCTATCTCGCACGAGAGCTTCACCCCGGAGGAATGTGCTACTACAGCCAGGATACCCACTACAGCGTGGCCAAAATCCTGAGAGTGCTCAAGATGCCGCACATCATGATCAAGTCGCTTCCCACGGGTCAGATGGACCTCACCGACTTGAAAGCCACTCTCAACATCCATCGCGATGTTCCGCCGATCATCTTTGCCAATATCGGCACGACGATGCGGGAGGGCGTCGATGACATTCCCGCGATTCGAGACATCCTGTCTGACCTCGCAATTCCAGAGAGCTACATTCACTGCGACTGCGCGCTTTCGGGAATGACCCTGCCATTTATCGATGAAGCCCCGGAGTTTGATTTTCGCCAACGCATCGACAGCCTCTCGATCAGCGGTCACAAGTTTATCGGCTCTCCGATCCCTTGTGGTGTGGTTCTCGCCAATCGCAATCACGTCAGGCAAATCGCCCGCTCAATCGAATATGTCGGGACGCTCGACACAACGATCACCGGATCGCGAAACGCGGTGACGCCTCTTTTTCTCTGGTATGCAGTTCAGAAGTGGGGTGTCGACGGTTTTCGGGAGAGGGTCGCGGGCTGTCTTGAGAACGCAGAATTTGCCGTTGAGAAATTCGCAGAAATTGGGGTGAAAGCTTGGAAAAATCCGCACGCAATCACGGTTGTGTTTCCCCGTCCGCCTGAGGCGGTTCGCGCAAAATGGCAGATTGCGGTTCATGATGAAATTGGCCATTTGGTGGTGATGCCTCACACATCGCGGGAGCAAATCAGCGCATTCATTGAAGATTACGCCAAAACCCCTGAAAGTTCCGAGCAGTCTCACCAGCGGATACCGCGAAGTGATCTTTGCGCGACGTTAGAGCTCACCCCATGAAACAAATCACCGTCATCGCGAAAGAGAGTGAGGACATCACCACGCTCATCACAGAGGCGCTCGGCGCGAGCGACATCAACATCGAGAGTATTACCCTTGAAACGATTGATGAGTCGAGCGTGGTAAGCCTGTTGGTGGACCAATACGACGAAGCCCTTCTCGTCCTTCGCGACTCAGGATTCGATGCGGTGACTGAAGATGCTCTGCTTATCCGCGTGCCGGACGAACCTGGCAGTCTGGCAAAAATTGCTCGCCGATTTCATGACGCGGACATTCAAGTCCGGAGCTTGAGAATCATTCGTCGCAGGCAAGGGCGGGCAATTGTGGCCGTTTCCGTCGACCGAACGAACAAGGCGTTCGAGTTGGTCAAGGACTCGATCATCAGCGAGGATCGACTTCGGCAATAGGGCTTTTTTCACGCTTGCCAACGATCCAGGAGTTCGGTTTATAAACCTGACTTAAATATAATGTTCGCGAAATAATCGTTGATACCAAACCTACCTTGGCTATGATGACGATGTAAGAACAGAATATTTAGAATTCCCCTTATTTTTCAGAAGCCAGGCATGAGCGACCACAAATCACTCCCCACACTCGTTGAGCCACCTCAAGTCGCCCCCGTTCACAACCGGCGTCATTGGCAGGAGGCCGCCGCTCTCGCTTGTGCCGGAATCGCCGTTCTTTACGCCTTGGCCTTAGCCACTTACACACCCAACGATCTGCCCGAATGGATTCCGTTTTCGCAGACCGCGGAAGTGGCAGGAGGCGACTCCGAAGTTCGCAACTGGGTGGGACCAGCCGGGGCAATTGTTGCCGGTTTAGCCTTTTACGCCTTTGGCGCCGCCAGTTACCTCATCCCGCTCGTCATTCTCTGGGTTGCGGTCGCGATTTGGATCGAGCGCAAGCTTCCGGTCGCTCGCACCCTGGCGGCAACCTGCGCCCTTCTGCTTTCTGCCGCCTGCCTGACGGAGTTTCAGCCATTTGTGTTTGGCTCGATGGTTGACACCTACAACCTCCCGGAAAGCAAAGGAGGATTTGGTGGCCTCTGGGTCGGCCGCTTCGCCACCAAAGGGACAATTGGTCACGCGGGCGGAGTTTCCCTGATGGCCGTCATCTTTCTCATCAGCGCAGTCTTTGTCGGCGGGAGCCATCCTTTTCGGGTCAAATCCAAGCTGCGACAGAAGATGTCCGATCGAACGAGGCGAAAAACCGAGGAGCGAGTCTCCCGGTATCATTACTCCGATCAACCCACCACGGAGTTTGACGTCTACGCGGACGCTGATCCTGTCGCTCAGGTAAATCCGATACCCAATGCTCAGGAGCCCGTTTTTGTAACCCCGGTCCAAGACCAGGCACCCGTTTCTGCCGCCAATGCGGAGCAGGTGGTTGAACCTGCTCCAGCGCGAAGCGGGCCGAACTTCGCGGGCGCAGCCAATGTTGTTGAACCAGAGCCAACCGCTGAAGTTCCCCTCGGCCGCGAAGATCCGGTTCCCCTGGCCACGCCACAGCATCCTCATCCGCAACACAATCCTTCGCCAACCACACCACCGCCTTATCAACCGAAGGTCAACGACACCAACCGGTCTCGTTCCAGCTCGGTCGATTTCAGTTCCATGGCGGCAAGTTTCAGTCCGAAAGCCGGCAAGGAACAGTTTGCCGACTACATCTTGCCATCGTTGGACATCCTCAATGATGAGACCGAGGACGAAACGCCCCTGACTGATCAGGCGGAACTGATTGAGACACAGGAGGTGATCATCAGCACGCTGAAGACTTTTGGATTGGCCGTCCAGCCCGGAGACATCACCCGTGGACCGACCGTTACCCGCTATGAAATTTACCCAAGCGAGGGAATGCGAGTGAAGCAGATCGCCGCGCTCGAAGCCGATATCGCCAGAGCAACGCGCGCTGAATGCATCAACATCCTCGCTCCAATCCCAGGGAAAGATACTGTCGGGATAGAAATCGCCAATAACCGCAAAGTCTTGGTCCCGCTTCGCAAGCTCCTCGAGCAGCCGGAGTTTGTGGAGGCGAAAATGAATATCCCGATTGCTTTGGGCAAAGACGTTTACGGAAAAACGATCGTCGCCGACTTGGCGGCGATGCCTCACCTTCTTGTGGCCGGAGCAACCGGAAGCGGGAAGAGCGTTTGCATCAATTCCATCATCGCCAGCCTGCTGTTCCGCTTTACGCCGGATCAACTCAGGATCATCATGATCGATCCCAAGGTTGTGGAAATGCAGGTGTATCACACGTTACCGCATCTCGCGGTTCCAGTTGTCACCGATCCCAAGAAGGTCCTTTTGGCATTGCAGTGGTGCATCAACGAAATGGAGCGCCGCTATGAGCTGTTTGCGCGCTACGGTTGCCGCAAGTTGGAGGAATACAACAAACTGGCATCGCGGCCTTACGTTCCCGGTAAGCCAAAGCCGGAGAATCCCGATCAAATGCAGTTCGATGATATGCTGCTTTCGGATCCAACCTGGGAAGAATCGAATCCCAACCCCAAATACTCCTCCAGTCGACGCCAACCAAAGCAGCACCCGCTGGAAAACAACGATCCGGATTTCCTCCCCTTTGTCGTCGTCATTATTGATGAGCTTGCCGATCTCATGCAGACGGCACCTGCCAACGTGGAAACGTCCATTAACCGCCTCTGTCAGAAGGCGCGGGCGGCGGGCATTCATCTGATTGTCGCAACCCAGTCTCCCCGGGTGGATGTCGTTACTGGATTGATCAAGGCCAATATTCCAGCACGGATCGCCTTCCAGGTTTCTTCGGCCACAGACAGTCGGGTCATTCTCGATAAATCTGGAGCTGACAAACTGGTCGGTAAAGGAGACATGCTGTTTCAGCCGCCAGACTCACCGGTTTCAGTTCGGGCACAGGGCGCGTTCCTAACCGACAGCGAAGTCCAGGAAATCTGCGATCATTGCGGCCACCAAGCCGAGCCGGTTTTCGAGCCCGGTGTCCAGAGAGCGCTTCAAGGCGAACCTGAGCCGGGGCCAGATGATGTTTCTCTGGCCGATGAAGAAACAGTCGCCCGCTGCATCGATGTGATTCTGACAGACGGCAAAGCTTCTACCTCGTTTCTGCAGCGACGTCTTCGTCTTGGATACAATCGCGCTGCCCGCATGATGGATCTCCTCGAAGAGCGGGGAATTGTCGGACCCGGTGATGGAGCAAAGCCTCGTGAAATCTTGATTTCAGCGGAGGATGAAGAGGCGATGTCAGATCAAGAGCTTGAAGGATCAACCGAACCTCAGATCCAGGGCTAAAAATAGACTAGATTCTGATCATCGTCTGAACCGCCGGAGGAGCAGGAATCGGAAATCGCGAACGGCGTTTCGTGTGCTTC
>JBCDHN010000200.1:0-6209 GCA_038749915.1 Verrucomicrobiota bacterium
GAAAGCGTGGTTTGCGCCAAGGAAACTGCAAGTGGGTATCTCATGGCGGCAGATTCCGAAACGCCTCGAGTGGATATCCGGCTCTGAATCGGCAGGAAATTCGGGTGGCAAAAACACCGTCAACTTTGATGGGTTATCGAAGACTCTTTTTTCGATTCAGGAAATTGCACTTCCAACGCGGGGAGTTAATCCTTGCGGCCGCTGGCGAATCTTCGAACGAATGAGGATCGTTAGCACTTCCAAGAAATGAGTACCTTTCGCCTCAACTACGACGACGCCCTTTACATCCGCGACCATATTGGAACTCCGGTCTATCTGTATGATGAAGTTTGCTTGAAGGAAGCTGCGGAGCGCGCTTTGGCCTTTCCCAATGCCTTTGGCTTGACGGTGCGCTATGCGATGAAGGCAGCTCCCAACGCGGCGATCCTCCGGCTTTTTGAATCGAAGGGTCTTCGTTTTGATGCAAGCAGCGGTCATGAAGTCGCCCGGCTCCTTCACATCGGAGTTGAGGCGTCCCACATCTCTTTGTCGACCCAGGAATTGCCCGAGAACTTTGCGGATTATTGCGAAACAGGCATTGCTCTGAATGCCTGTTCCCTCAGCCAGTTGGCAGCGTATGGCGAGCGGTTTCCCGGTACGAAGGTCGGCGTGCGTTTCAATCCCGGTCTTGGCTCCGGGGGAACCAACCGAACCAACGTCGGAGGTCCGGCTTCAAGCTTCGGGATCTGGCATGAGCAACTTCCAGAGGTGCACGAGATCGCCAACAAGCACAAGTTGATCGTCGATCGGGTGCACAGCCATATTGGATCAGGATCGGATCCGGAGGTCTGGACGCGGGCGGCGAGTCTGACCCTAAAGATGGCCGCCGCTTTTGATACGGTCCAAACGGTCAATCTCGGCGGTGGTTACAAAGTGGGAAGGGTGCCGGGCGAGAACTCGACTGATTTTGAGGTCGTGGGCTCCCTGGTGAAGTCTCTTTTCGAGGAGTTTGCCCATGAGACCGGGCGGCAATTGCACCTCGAAATCGAGCCGGGAACGTCTCTGGTCGCCAATGCCGGCGCCATTCTCGCCACGGTTCAGGATGTGGTTTCCACCGGCACGGACGGTTACACCTTCTACAAATTGGATACAGGCATGACGGAGATCCTGCGACCGTCCATGTATGGATCGCAACATCCGTTCGAAATCCTCGCGCCAAAGGCTGCGGACGAAGAGATTCCCGTTGTTGTTGTGGGCCATTGTTGCGAGTCCGGTGACATCCTCACTCCGGCATCGGGAGACCCGGAGAAGTTGGCCCCCCGTGAACTTCCCCTCGCCAAGCCTGGTGACTTTTGCCTGATTTCCGGAACCGGAGCATATTGTGCTGCGATGCCGGCCAAGAACTACAATTCCTTCCCGGAAGCTCCCGAGCTCCTCCGCACCAGTGATGGAAATTGGCAGGTCATACGTCGCCGTCAGAGTCTTCTCCAGATTCTGGAGAACGAAACCAGCGAGAAGCTTTAGACTACCGATAGCTTAGGCGAGATTGCGCGGGGGAGAGTTTGGTGAACGCGTGCGAAACATCGTATCACGGGTCCACAGGCCCGCGAAACCACCGAGACTTCAACACTGCGCGGGCCGGTAGACCCGCGATACGATGGCCACAGAAGCGCTGCGCTTTCGCGACGGCCTGGCTACCAGCCTGACGAGACAGCGCCCGGCACCATTCTCTACTCAGCGACCCGAAGGCTGAGCATCGGCGGAGGCAGGAAAGGGTGTCGTCGGCTGGCGAAGCCGTGAACGAGGCCACCCGGCAGCTCTTCTTCGGTCGTGCGCACCACGATAAGGGTCGCGACTTCGTCGGTCTGCGCCTGAAGAAATTCGACCAACGCGGAACCACTGATTCCAAATGCGCCACGCGCGACACCTTGCTCGATTCTGAACGTCCCCAGTTTTTCGACCGCATCACTCTGCAAATGGGCCCCATGCCCTAAAACGTTTGCTGGAGCGTTCTCCCAAGTCATGGTGACTTTGCTCCAGCCATCCAATCCAGCTTCCTTCAGTCCAAATACGGTGAACTCGGAGTCGGGAACGTGGGATGCGAGCCCCCAACCTGTCGGATCGAAGTGCAAAATGAGTTCCGCTTCGGCTAGTTCATCCAGGTTCAGAGAACCAAGTTCAAACCCGAGATAGGCCTTTCGACTCGGCCCTTTTTTGGTCCCGCTGTTCTTCACGAGGAGCAGCTCTTCGGAATTGTGTTCTTTAAGCAGGTAAGACATGACGTAGGCATCCTTCGCCGTCGGGACCATGGTCCAGTCGCTGCCTCTTCGCAGGACCGGCAAGGACTGAGCCCAGTCTCCCTCTTCCGGAACTGAGCTCGCCTCGGAAACCTCGTCCCCGGCGACGTAATTTCGTTGGCCCGCTTCAAGCCGAACGGTCTCGTTCGACATCGGATGTTCCACTTCAACAACGCCCTCAAAGACCTGCGTTTCCGTTGCGCCGGAATTGGAATCAACGTTCACGGCAAAGCGCGTTCCATAATCCACCACATTGGCAGTCGGAGTTGCGATTTGAAAGCCGAACGCTGACTCAGGCACCTCCGCCACTGCGGTTCCCCGAGTCAAAACACAGTTCATCTGATCAACGAGTTGGATTTCAACCGGAGCCTCCAAAACCACTTCAGCGCCGGAGTCAAATCGGAGTGTGGCGAGACCTTCCGCCAGGCGCAAACTCCCCTCTCCCAGCCTCGCACCCTCGGCGGTGGGCAGATTTCCGCTCTCCCACTTCGCAGCCCGGGTCTTCTCCATCGTCGCAAAAGTGGAATCCTCCCCGGATCGTTCCATGTTGAAAAAGAGCACGGCGGCAAACACGAGAACGGCGGCAGCGATTCCCCAAACTCCATTCAATCGCGTGAGCACTGATGAGGCGGGAAAATCGATCACGTCGGCAGGCGTCTCGCTGACTTGATCCCAGTAAAGCGCCGCGTGGTCGTGCATGAAATCGGCGAAGATGCGGCGGGCGCCTTCGTCCGCCTGCAGCCAGTCATCCAGTCGTTGGCGCTGCGGTTCAGAGAGCTCGCCCTCGGCATGGTCGTTGGCCAAATCCAGCAGTTCGTCGTGTTCCTTCTCGTTCATGATGAGGGCTGGGTTTGCTGTTCAACACACTGGTAAAGGTTCTTCCGCAGTCGACTGAGCAACCGGTAAACCGCGCCTTCGGTCTTTTCGAAACGCCGGGCGATTTTCTCGATGGAGGCTTCGTCGCGGTAGCGCATCTGCACGACATCACGATGCTCCTCGGTGAGCTTGAGCAGGCATTGCTGGAGCGCTTTTTCACGATTGACCCACCGGCGTTCGCGAATGGCCGACTCGGATTCTTCGCTCAAAAGCTCCAGAGTTCGTTCGCTCAGTTGAAATGGTTGGCGTTTGCTGCGCCGGCGATACGCCAGAATCTGGTGAAAGAGAATTTTACGCGCCCAAGCGGGGAAGTTGGTCCCGAGTTCAAACTGATCGAAATTGCGCCACATGATGACCTTGCCCTCCTGCAAAACGTCCTGCGCATCCTGGGGTGAAGCGATCAATCCAGTGACATAGAGCCCGAGCTTCCGTTCATGCTCGGCGAGCAGTCGAAGAAAGGCCTCAGTACGATCGTTGGGGTCGGTATCCGTCATGATTCAGCTTAATAAGGCAGAAAACGGCAAATTTGGACAAACAGAAATTATTCGCCCAACTCACCTGCCTCCTTTTGGCCGGGGACGATAAACTCTACGTTTCGAACTTCGTTTTCTTCCCATTCAAAGGTGAGATAGCCTGCCTGCTTATTACTTGAGGCAGAGCGCATCCCAGCTGAACCAGCGTTCAGGCAAAGAGTAGCGGGTGCCAGATCGGAACGAAGCTGCCACCGAACATGCTTATGACCGTGGAGATAAGCGACCGGTCCATGCTTGGCAACCAGAGCAGCAAGGCGCTCCTCACCCAGCAATTGATGATGGGAAGCCTCCGGATGTTCGGGAGGATTTGCGAACGGATAGTGGCCGATGAGAACAACCGATTTTCCTGCCTGACGCGCCAATTCCGAATCGAGTTTTTGCTCCAGCTCATCCGTCAGCAAACCGTTCGAACGCAACGCAAAAGGACGTGAGGCGTCATAACCAACAACGACAGAAACATCGTCGATCTCCCAGGTCCTCACCCCATCAATGCGGCCGTCCGGAAACCACTTTTCATATCGCATCGAAGAGCCGGGAGTATAGCGATCATGGTTGCCCGGAATCTCGATAAACCGTTCCTTCCACTTCTCACGAATCGGCCTCGTCAATTCAGAGGCTTCCGCATATTCGCTTTCCAACGACATCGTCGTGTAATCACCAGTGAATATAACGAGGTCAGCTTCTTGGGAAGCGATGTGGCGCGCCACGTTGATCGCCAGACCTGGAGGAAACTTTTTCCGGCGATGAAACGCAAGGTTCAGAAATCCGAGCCATCGTTTTGGATACCAGGGATCACTCCAATCATACTCACACCGCCAGACATGAAGATCGCTGAAGTGAAGGACTTTCATGAAGCTGGCCACGGACGACAACGTCCACCAAAGCTAGGCAAGAATGGCATCCAGATCTTGTCGAGTCCGCGGATGGTCCAGATAGATGTCGCCATTTTTATCAGCATAGCCAAGTAGATCCTGCGCCAGCGCTTTGGCGACCTCTGGTTGATCATCAATATAGTTGATGAGTTCGTCAGGATCCGTCTCGAGGTCCAACAGCCATGGCTTATCTTTGGAAGACAGAATCAGCTTGTGACGCGGCGTCACCGCGCTGATCCATCCTTCTGACGAGCCGGGCCTACCCGTCCCCCGCATAAACGTGACGTTCTTCCATGGCACTTCACCCTTTGCCGCTGATGTCAGCAGTGGACTTGCATCTCTTCCCTCCTCTTTTCCGGCTGTGGCCACCCCCATCATCGCCAACATGGTGGGTAGAAAGTCCACCGTATTGATCACCTCATCAACCCGGGTTCCCCCGGCAATTTTCTCCGGGAACCGAGCGACGAAAGGAACCTTGGCGGAGGCCTCCAGCGGGATTCCTTTGTTCTGGCGATGATGCTCGCCTCTCATATCACCGTGGTCGGCGGTGAAGACTACGATGGTCTGGTCGAGCAAGTTTCGCTCTCGCAAGGCATCCAACAAGCGACCAACACAGTCGTCGATGCACTTCATCATTCCACGGTAATTGGCCATGTTGTAATTACACTTCTGGGGCGCTGCCCAACTTGGAACGCCCTCTTCCTCCTTGTCATAAGTACGCGGTTTCTCGACCACATCGTCATCAAACATGGCGTCATAAGGAGCGCGCACCGTATCCGGGCCGTGCGGATCAGGAATGCTTAACATATAACAAAACGACTCAGCCTGATTGTCGTCAATGAACTCGATCGTCCGATCGGTAAGAAAGTCGGTCGCAAAAGATTCACGATCCGCTCCCTTAACGCTATAGGTAGGGTTACCCTTCGCATCACGGGCCTTTACCCGCGGACCGTCCTCAGTCTCTTCAAACTGTTTCCAATGGCCGCGGTTGAACATGTAGCGATTGTCTTCGAATCCAAATTTTCGCTCTGGTGCCCATTGGGGTTTTCCGGTGCCATCAAGATGCCACTTTCCGGCATAGCCCGTGGCATAACCGGCGTTTCCAAGCGTCTCGGCGAAGCTCACTATCTCGTCATCGAGGGGAATGCTATTGGTCGTGACCGGCGTATTTTGAGGATAGCGACCGGAGATAAAAGACGAACGCGACGGAGAACAGACCGGCGTTGCCGCATAAAACTTGGTGCAGAGCACACCCTCTTTGGCGATCGAATCAATGTGAGGCGTCTCAACCACGGATTCCGTCCCCCACATGAAGGCCTGTTCCGGGGCAAGAGTCTCACGGTAGCAACCCAGTGTCCGGAAGTTCAGCTCATCACAATGAATGATCAGGAGATTGGGTTTGGACGCTCCCTGCGCCAAAACCGGGGCAGCAGCTGAAGCGGTGGCGACGGCGGAAGAGGTTTGAAGAAAGTCACGACGTTGCATTCGGCACGCGAAACGCTCCCTGCTCGAAATTCAAATGCGAAGTTCTACAATTCAGCCTTCTGAATTCTCTCCGCGCAGCGCAGACCAGTCTCCAGAGCGAGGTTTACCCTCCCCTTACCCACCAGCGCATCTCCCGCAATAAACAGGCCCTGGTGCTCGGCCGACTC
>JBCDHN010000201.1:0-6202 GCA_038749915.1 Verrucomicrobiota bacterium
CGCGCCAGTCTTGACGACGCGCTGAAGCGAGGAGAGGAACATGGGCACTCACTCGCGAGCGGGTTAAGATTCAACTTTTGTTTCCTTGTATACGTTTTAGTAAGTGTGTGTGTTGAATCGACCGCGAACGAACGAATGTCTAGCACCAGCGGCAGCAGCGGGTCAACAGCGAAAAACTAGAAACTGCGTTGGTCACTCGACGCGCGCGCCCTTTTGCTTGGAAGAGTGAAGGGAGAGCATGGAAGCGGCGGGCGCGAGGCTGCTAGACGAGTCGCAAGCTCTAGATGTCGAAGTCCTGGACGGCGTCATCGCAGCCGCGTACAATCCGACTCATCCCGAGCGGAGCGCGGCCAACAGCATACTGATGAAGTTGCGCGAACAAACGAACACGTGGGCACACGCCGACGCTATCATTGAGCGTTCCAAAATACCGGAAGGAAGGTATTTTGGCTTGCTGGCTCTCGACGACGCCATCAACACGTGAGTAGGCCGCTTCTCTCGTCCCGAGAGAGGGATAGCGTTCTCTTGTTCATTCTTTGTCGACTAATGTTTGGGATATCGCAGGCGATGGAAGATCTTGCCCGAAGAGCAGCGCGCCGGCATAAAAGGATTTATCGTGAACAAAGTGATCCAGCTGTCTTCGGACGAGAGGACGGCGACCGAGGAGCGAACCCTGATTCACCAGATGAACAAGGTGTTGGTGTCGATTTTGAAGCAGGAATGGCCTCACAACTGGCCTTCGTTCATCGGAGACATTTGCGGCGCGTCGAGAACGTCGGAAATTTTGTGCGAGAACAACATGCACATTTTGAGACTGTTGTCGGAGGAGGTCTTCGACTTCTCGAAGGACGCGATGACGACCTCGAAAATTCGAACGATGAAGGAGTCGTTGAATGCCGAGTTTGCTTTGATCTTTCGACTGTGCGAATTCGTCCTCGGGGCGTCGCAAAGACCGCGACTGATCGACGCCACCCTGGCAACGCTTCGGGCGTTCCTGTCGTGGATTCCGCTCGGCTACATCTTCGAGACTCCGCTGGTGACGACCCTCGTCGATCGATTTTTCATGGCCGCGCAATTCAGAAATGCTGCCTTGGAATGCTTGACGGAAATTGCGTCGCTCACAGATCTCGAGCCAAAGTACGAAGAGGCGTCGGTCCGCCTCTACCTGAGCGTGCTTCGGGCCCTCGGCGTCGTCGTGCCCAGGGACGCGTCGCTCGCCGCCGCCTACGACAACGCGCAGTCGGGGAACGAGCGAGACCAGCTCTTTGTCCAAAGGCTCGCCCTCTTCTTTAGCGGCTTCTTCAAGGCGCACCTGAAGCTGGTCGAGTCGCCCGAGCACGCTCAGGCGCTCGACCTTCTCCACACCGGGAGCTTTCAGTTCACTCGGCCATCAATGGGTTCCTGGGTCCTCTACGGCTTGGGTGCGATGAACCAGGACCTTCCCGGATTTGTAACGATCAATCCTCCAAGCGTCTTGGGTGGATCCAAGTATTACGGAAGCGCATTCTTGCCGGCAGCGTACCAGGGAACGCCGATTGGGGGAGATAACAAGCCCCTGGCCAACGTGAAGGTCAGCAATCTTGAAAACCATCGGCTGAATCGCAAACAGCAGCGTCAAAAGCTGGACGCATTGCAGGCGTTGAATCGCCAACTTCTCGAAAAGCGCGGCCAATCATCGGAGTTGGAAGGCGTGATTGAATCCTTCGAACTCGCATTCAGAATGCAAAATGTTCTTCCTGAGGTGATGGATATTTCCGACGAGTCAGAAGCGACCAAGAAGCTTTATGGAATGGACCGGCCCGCTTCGAAAAACTTTGGTCATCAGTGTTTGTTGGCCCGTCGGATGGCAGAAGCAGATGTCCGCTTTATCCAACTGACGGACGATGGCTGGGACCACCACGGCGGCCTGGCCAGCGGGCTTCCCCGCCGCTGCGCTTCAATCGACAAACCCATTACCGGACTGCTGACCGATCTCCGGCAGCGCGGTTTATTGGAAGAGACATTGATCATCTGGGGCGGTGAATTTGGCCGGACACCAGATGATGGAACCCGCGATGGGCGGGGACATAACGCCACCGGATTCACCATGTTCATGGCCGGAGCAGGCGTCAAACACGGGTTCCGATATGGAGCGACCGACGAACACGGCCGAAGAGCGGTTGAAGGTCAAATCAGCATCCATGACCTGCATGCAACGATGCTTCACTTGCTGGGTCTGGATCATGAGCAACTGACCTATCCTTGGGCCGGTCGCGATTTCCGGTTAACCGACGTGCATGGGCGCGTGGTTCACGAAATTCTGTCTTAGCCGGACTGGACCAGCCACATCACCAGCTGCGGAAAGGTCATTACCAGCGCCAGCGCGATTGCCTGGATGATGATGAACGGAATCACGCCGCGGTAGATGTCGGTAGTCTTGATTTCCGGTGGGCAAACGCCTTTGAGATAGAACAGCGAAAATCCGAACGGAGGGGTCAGAAAGGACATCTGCAAATTCATCGCAATCATGACTCCAAACCAAGCTGGAGTGATCGCGAAATCTCCCAACATTTGCCCCACAAAAACCGGAGCAAGCAAAGGGACGACGATGAAGGAGATCTCAAAAAAATCGATAAAGAAACCAAGGAGGAAGATGGTCAGGTTGGCGATGATCAAAGCCCCGATAATTCCTCCCGGCAGGTTGGTGAGAACATCTTCGATCCATCGGTCACCGCCGTAGAGTTTGAAGACGAGAACGAACGCCGTGGAACCTATCAACAAAAACATGACCATTGAAGTAAGCTTCATGGTGGCATGCATCGTGGCCTTTAACGCCGTTCGGTTGAATCGCTTGTTGGCGTAGGCCAAAGCCATCGCCCCCACCGCGCCAAGGGCTCCCGCTTCCGTTGGGGTTGCGACCCCGGCAAAAATGGACCCCAGAACAATGATGATGAGAACCAATGGCGGCAACAGAACCAAGAGCGTTCTCTTAATCAGCTGTCTGCCGTCGAGTTCTCGTTCGCTCAAAGGAATCGCAGGAGCGCTGCTCGGCTTCACCACGCTCACTCCGAGCACATAGAGCCCGAACATTCCCGCCAGCATGATCCCGGGAATCAGCGCGCCCCGGAAGAGATCCCCCACGGAAGTGCCCAACTGATCGGCCAGGACAATCAAAACGACGCTTGGCGGAATGATTTGGCCAAGCGTTCCGGAAGCCGCAATCACTCCGGTCGCCAGTCCTTTGTGATAGTTGTAGCGCAGCATGATCGGCAGCGAGATCATTCCCATCGCCACGACTGAGGCTCCCACCACTCCGGTCGCAGCTGCCAAGAGTGCGCCCACAACGACGACGGCCAGCCCAATTCCCCCTTTCACCGGCCCGAAGAGTTGCCCAACGGTTTGCAACAGGTCTTCAGCCAGGCGAGACTTCTCAAGCATGGTTCCCATGAAGATGAAGAACGGGACAGCCAGCAAGATCTGGTTCGCCATGATCCCAAACGTCCGATGGGAAATCAGTTTGAGCTGCGCCGGTCGAATTTCATCGATTCCCATACCAATAACGGCAAACGCAAGAGCCGTTCCTCCCAATGAAAACGCGACCGGGTAACCTGAAAAAATCAGGCCCATCGCGCAAAGAAACATGATGGGAGCAATCCACTCCGGAGTCATTGAATCGGCTCCTCCCCGGCAATGGACTCATCATGGTGGGACATCAGCCCAAGGACATTCTTAATGACCTCCGAAATCCCCTGCAGCATCAACAGGACAAAGGCGACCGGCAGCATGGAAATGATGGGATAACGAGGCAAACCATTCGGATCCGGCGATTGTTCCAATTCCCGCCAGGAAGTCATCACCTTGGGCCAACAAACCCAAAGCATGAAAACGCAAAAGGGAATCAGAAAGACCAAATGACCCACCAGATTTACCCACTGACGTTTCCGCGCACTCAGACGATCGTAGAGGACATCGACGCGAACATGCGCATTCTGCTGCAGTGTGTAGGCCGCGCCCAAAAGGAAAATCGTGGCAAAGAGATACCACTGGAGTTCGATCAACGCATTGGAACTGATCTCGACCTGAAACGTCTTTCCGATGTAGCGAAGCACCGCATTCACCGCGCCGATGATGACAACCACCAACGTCAACCATGCCATTCCCAGCCCAATCTTTTGGCTCAGTCGATCAATGAAATTGCTGATGGATTGAAGGATGCCCATGGCGATTTTGGCGCAGTGTCAGATCGCGCCACCAAGGAATCAACTGTCAATTCGATCTTGCGCACGCCAGCAATTGGGAGCAGGAACGTAGGACTCCGTGTTTATGCCCCGAATTCCCCCCATCATCGCGGTCCTCAGTTCTTTGGGGCTGCTCATGGTTGGCTCACAAGCCGCTCCCAGCGCGGAGATCAAGGTCAGGGCAACTTCTTACTATCTTGGAAGCCCCTTCAATTTCTACATCCAAGTCAACGGGGTGAAGAGCGCGCCGAAACCGGACCTGCTGGAAACTGACGCGCTCCAGAGTCGCTACGTGGGTGCGGCCCCCAGCAATCGCGATGGCGTTGATTCCTTCACGTTCACCTATGAGGCGATTCCCCTCAAATCCGGCAAGGTGAAAATTCCCGGTGGTCTGGTCAGCATTGGAAATCAGGATGTTCCTTTTGCGCTGTCTGAAATCGAAGTCGGGCTTCCAAAAACGACGGACGAAATGGAGCTGAAAGTCGAACTCTCCAAGACCGAATGCTATGTCGGCGAGCCAGTCACCCTCACGTTTCACTGGATCACGAATTTATCGCTCAACGGAGTCAAAGCCGCGGACATCCGCATTCCAGCTCTCACCGACTATCAGTTTCGAGTCCGCCCTCCGGTTGAAGAGGTCGAACCAGACGCGGACAACGCCATCGGACTTCCTGTTTCCAACGAACGCGTGATTGCGCAGTTTGAAGAAACCAATCGGCAGCAAAGACCAGCGGTTCGGCTCAGCTTCCAGAAAATCATTATCCCGACGAAGGCCGGAGATCTCCCGCTGCTGATCAAGCCCCCGACCCTGGTCTGTTCCTTCGTTGAGCCCCGGGATGGAAGGTTCAAAGGCACCCGCTATCCCAGTTACTTCAACAACGAGTTTTTCGATGAAGACGTGACCGGTAACTATCAGCGATTGATGGTTCAGGGCCAGCCGACCATGCTCCAGGTCAAGGCGCTTCCGCTGGAAGGCAAACCTGCCGACTTCAGCGGGATCATCGGGAGCTTCAGCCTTCGCGCCGAGGCTTCCCCAAAAGTGGTTGAGGTCAACGAACCCATCACCCTGGCCCTGGAAGCGAGCGGGCATCCTTACCCTCACCTTCTGGAGCTTCCCACCTTCTCCTCGCAACCGGCACTGACCAGAAGCTTTGCGATGCCGACGGATCAATCCAGACCGCGTTTGGCCAACAACACCGCAACGTTCAGCCAGACGCTTCGTCCGCTACGAGACAATGTCACAGCCATTCCCGCACTTGAATTCAGCTACTTTGATTCCGAAACAGGCAGCTACGGAAGCGCTCGAACCGCTCCCATGTCCCTCATTGTGTCGCCGGTAACTACGGTCAACATTCTCGACGCGGAATTCAGCGATGGTTCAGCGCTTAAGAATGTGGTTGAGCCTCAATCGGGAGGAATTTTCGCAAACTACATGGGGCCCGAACTGCTGATGAATCGAAAACCTCGGTCCTGGAAAGCCAATGCATCTGGCTGGATCATGGCCTGGCTTCTTCCTCCCCTGCTCTTTCTTGGACTCTGGCAGTTCACCAAAAACTTCCGTCTGGCGCGCCACGATCCTGACCTCGCCAAAAAACGCCGGGCCTTCAGTCGATTCCGATTCTCACTTTGGAAGCTGGGCCCGGATCCCGAACCAGAAGATCTCAGCAAGGCCCTGAAGAGCTATCTGGAAGAACGCTTCGAAGTTCCCCATTTCGAAAGCGGAGCCAAGGAACTGAGAACCATTGCCAAACAGGCGGATGTTGATCCCAACGAAGCCGACATCCTCATTGGCCTGATCGACAGCACCTCCGCCAGCGGCTATTCCAAACACGAGGTCGAACCACCTTCCGTGGGCCGCGAAGGACTTCTCCAGCTGGTTCGCAGGCTGGAACAGCAAGCCAGCCGAGCCGCAGTTTTCCTCTTTGTCATTACAACCCTTTCTCTTCAGCTACATGCGGCCGAAAACGCTCCAGACACTTTGGCAG
>JBCDHN010000202.1:0-6146 GCA_038749915.1 Verrucomicrobiota bacterium
AGACAACGCTGGCCGGTCGGTGACGCAGCAATCGCTTCCGGGCTGATATAGCACTCGGCGCCGACACTGCCGATTGAAGCGCATAACAAACCAATCGGCACCTCGGTTTCGCGATGCACTTTCTCGGCAAAATAGTATCCCGTTCCGGTAAAGTTGCCCGCCAGGGTTGGAGTGCAGCGAGCCCAGCCCATGGTGTAGGAACGATCTCTTGTCACATCTGCATTCGGCTGTTCCATGTAGCCACCCTTGACCTCCTTCGTGGGGGTACGAACCACCAGCGGATCGCATTTGAAGAGCCTGATGTTCGGATATTCAGCCTCAGCCTGTTTCCTTGCCCAGATTTCCTTCGTCGATTTCGCCGGCATGCCCATGTTGGATTGACCGCTGCAGATCCATACATCGCCAACAACAACATCGTTGAGCTCCAAGGTCTTTCCGGACTGTGACATCGCCAACAGACTCTGTCCGATTTTGGAAATCGGGATGGGTTTGAGGACGGCTTGCCAGATGCCTTCCGCGTTGGCAGACGTTTCGACGCTTTGACCGCCAAACTTCACCACTACTTTTTCACCCGGGTCGGTATATCCCCAGATTCGACAAGGAACGTCGCGCTGCAACACCATATGGTCGCTGTAGAGGGCCGAAAAACGGAATTCATCAGCACTGGCGCAGGAAATGAAACAAACCGCCAAAAGAACGATCTGGAATGGTCGGATGCGAAAGCTCTTCATGAATTCACTTCCCCTTATTTGGAGATGGGCTTCAGAAACACGCGTGTCGCTTTGAACGACTTCCGGTCAGGCTGGCCATAGACTCCAGCTTCAAATTTGTCTGCCTGAATGTCCGAAGGCTCAAACAAGGCGGTGATCTGCTCTGCATAGTTGAATCCAGACGTCGTCCCTTTGAATTCCTGATCCTCGACCGTAACGAGTTTGATCGCCGTAATATGCCCCTTTTCCAAACCGGTCAGCTTTCCACTCAACCATGGTTCGCGCTCCGTAGGTAGATGATCTTCCAGGGGCTTGGCCGATAGAAAACCGTCCCGAAAGTCTTGACCCTTCAGGACCGGGCCCGCGACTTTCATCGAAGCGAAAGGAACGTACACGTAAAGATCCTCCGGAAGGCGATAGCTCTTGCCGGTTTCACTAAGAGTGACTTTCCGGTCTTGAAGAGGAGTCAGATTGTCCCGCTCCCGAAACATGAGACCGACTTCGGTGCTTTCAGACAATTCGATCAAGACAGGGCCTGACTCCGTTTCCATGACAAACGATCCGGTGTTTACGTCGATCACTTCTTTCACCAATCCATAAAACCGGAATTCTCCCGTCCGCGTTTTCTTGATCGTCGGGTTCTCTGCGGGATCTCCCAATTCGGGCAACGGTGCAGCGGGCGCCAATCTTGATGCCGTCATTCCTTCCTCCGGCACCAAGGTTAGCAGCTGAGTTTCAAGCCTTTCGCGGTAACTGGCAAACTGAGCTGCTTCTGTCCTTTGCCCTCGACCTTGCAGGGCCGCTTCCCGCGTTTGAACCGAAGCGAGCATAGCCGTCAAGTGCGCGGCCAAACGCTCCTCCCGCTCCTGCTCCAGTTTCATCGTTCCATCCGCCCGCATCTCTCGCAGAGAAAGGAGAATGGCTTGCGTCGGATTTCGGACCGCCGGAGGGTCAAATCCGAACGAAGCTTGTTCGATCTCCAGCTCCCGTTGCAAAACGGAGTCTCCATTCTCTTTGGCATTCTGCCAGGCGCGCTCAATGGCCAACTGATACTTCATCCGCAGCTCGATCAACGCCCGCTGATGAGGCTGTTCAACCACACGTTGCTGTTGCTGCAACGCGAGCTGCTGAAAATCCCCCACCTTGTTGGGATCGAGCGAAACTTCGCCATTCGATCCTACGACCGAAAGTAACAGCGGGAAGAGTATTCTAACGATATTCATGATCTAACAAGGGTTTTATAGATGCCTAATCACGCTCTTCTCCAGTTTGCGAATCAATCCACTTCATAACTTCACCATCACGGAGGAGACAGGTCATGGAATTCGGAAAAACGCCAAAGATGGTTTCGACCTTAAAGAAGACGAGGACGCCATCGTAGGTTTCTCCGCCATGAGTAGTTTGCCCCAGCCAGAGCCATCTTTTCGCTTCGGAAAGAATCCCTGATTCCAGATATCCTTTGGCAAGATATTCTGCGGCGGGCCGGAACCGCGGATCTCCCTCCCACTTGTCGAGGGCTTGTGTATTGTTCCCATTTGCCGCCGCCTCGAGGGCCTTCTGCATCTCGACCTCTCGCAAGGCAAGAACTTGAGAGCGCGCGGCGGCGGTCTCCTGCTCGTAGCGACGGGAGAGGACCTCCTTGAGATTGGTCTGCGTCAGAGGAATCGTGGCGTTGGTGCTTCCGTCAGGCTGATGAGTCACCCGCAGCTGATCACCTTCGACCTCGATCACTTTCGCCTTGTGGCCGGCTATTCCAGTGATTCGTCCCAGAGTCTTCCCTTCCCACACGAGATCGTAGGTTGTGTCCGCAGTGACGGTGAGATACTCCGGAACCCACGCCTCAGGCAACTTGGTCCAATTCTCGGTGATCTCTGACAATGGGCGAAACTCCGGAAGAGGGTTTTCGGCAGCAATACGAGCTTCAAGACTATCGCGATCAACTCCCGGTGGTACTTCGACCGGCATTGTCTTGCGCGTGAGCGTCGGAGCACTTTGCACGGGCACAGCCATGGGACGATCTCCCTGACGATGGGCCCACATTTGATAGAGATAGCGGGATACCTCTATCCGCAGATCAAAGACATTGGCCGTGGGGCGCCCGTTGTTTTCTTTCTCTTTCCAGCGCCTCATTCCTGACAGCAGGTCCAGCGAAAACGCTGAACTCCATATATATTTCGTGCCCGGGTGTTTTCCAGGATAGCCATGCGGTCGAAGCTTTGCCTGGGTCCAGGGGCTGTCAATATGACTATGAAAATGCAGCTTCCCATTCTTTGCGGAATTGGGGTGATGCAGAACGTCAGCCATCGAATTGGTATAAGCCGCAAGCAAGACGTCGGGGCAACCGAAACGCGGCCCCGCCTCCCAGAGGATGGGCAAATTCCTCGCCATCGCACCACTATGTCCATTGTCTTCCGCCGGAATGATGGGGTGACCCCGAAAGAAACCGTATTGAGGTTTCTTCCGATTCTCCGTGTCTCTTCCGGGAGTGTGATAAACCCAGATATAAGGCACGCCATCCTTGTCGATCACGCAATGATTCCCCTTCTGAAACATGTGCATATAGGCATTCAGAAAACGCTCCAAGTTCTGGCTCAAATTCTGGTAGTCTTTATCTCCACTAACCTCATAAATGTTCTGTGCGGCAAGCGCCGTGTGGACCAGGGGGAGATAACGGGAGGCACTTCCATTCCACGGTTCGTATTCTATCTTGAAGGCCAAAAAGTCCGAAATCTGAAACTTCTCTTTCACATAAGCAAAGGACGGCCCGGGAGTGAAGGTAGGTGCTGGATTGTCTCCCTTGGCTCGCCCATAAGTCTCAGGAGCCGGCCCCAAAAGGGTCGGTCCGACCAACGCCCAGGCCCTATCAAAGAATCGTTTTGCCTGCTGATAGTCGGGATCACTCGTCCCACCTCCCCTCGCCATTACCCCTTCCATCAAAAGGCGCGCAGCTACAAAATGGGCATGGACATGCTCAATCTTCGTATCCGTCTTGTGGTTGAAGGTCTTGCTTTCCCTCGAGCCACTGGGGAGAAAGAGTTTCGAATTCTGCTCGAGGAGCCCTTGGTTGGCCTCGGCAAAGGCAATGATGTCCTCCAGAAACCATCGGTCCTTGGTCACACGGTAGAGCCAATAGTCGTTCATCATATTTGACTTCAGCTCACCATAAATCCACGCGACGTGACTGAGATCATCCCGCACTTCTCCCCTGTTCACATCCTCCAGAAATTCTTGCCCACTTAGACCGGGCCCGTCCTTATAACGCGGCTCTCGCGGGGCAAAATAATACTTGTGCACCATGGCTTCTCTCCCGTTGGAGATCAGCTTCTGCAATACCTCCGATGCAATGGGTTGATTAAAGTCATAGACCTCCCCTTCGCCACTATCGATAATGCCAGTAAGCTTTAGCCTGAATTCTTTGGGAAAAGTCTCGGGCAGCGGCTGAACGTCATGCCATTTCGACGCGAGATGTTTGAGGGCTTCCTCATCAGTGCGCTTCACCTTTTTGCCAAGTTGATCGGGCCCGGCCAACTCAACTGTTGCCTGCTTGACCGGTTTTCGCATCGCGGAATTCTTCCCACTTTGATTTTCCGACCTCTGCCGAAGGTATTCCTGATCTGCGTTGGAGAGACTGGCAATGGGAACCGAGTATTCTTTCCCCTTCACTCGTAGCACGACCACGTCCTCACTGACACTGACCACTTCTGCTTCCAGTTTGGTCCCGGTAACGTTCGTGAAGGTTCTTACCTCCGCTGGAGCAATCGCCTCGGACGCGCCCGGAGACTTCATTCGAGCTGAGCCCCCTGTATTAATGCCACCACTATTACCTCGCACTTGACCATTGAAGGCAGCAAGGACTGACTCGGCAAGAAATCGTCCCAGAGCATCGGCGGGTTCACCATTAAAGTGCACGTTTTTACCGGCCCACCAATCGGTATAGAGACCATCCTCGTTGTCTTTCACAAATTGCCATTGGTCACAGGTAGAGATTTCAGGATGTTGCGCGATCACTTCAGCTGCCCACGGGTTGAGGTATTTCTCCATCACTCCCGCCGTCCGCCCGGGAGCCTTTCCCTTCTCATCGAGCGGCCCCGCCTGCGGATATCCATTGGGGACGGGGCAGGTTGTCACCCAGATCAGCTTCGCCCCGGTTTTCTTCAGCTCGGCAATGACTTTCTCGAGATTGGTCTGGTACGAAACCTTGTCATTTCCGGAATCCCAATGGCCGTGGTTGAAGCTGATCACATCCCAGTGACGACCGGGTTCATTGTAAGCGCCCATCCAATTGACAATGTTTTTGGCGCCGTTGCCGGACGGACCACAATTGGTAGGCGGATGATGCAGGTTAAACTTGGTCCCCAGAGCTTCGCGCAGTCCCGCTCCATAGTTGCCGGAGATGGAATCGCCAATAAACAGATAGCGCGGAAGGTTTGGATCGTCGTGAGCAGCCTGATCACCGACAGGCAAGATGTGAATTTCATCTGCAATGATGATATCACCCTCCTTTCGCCCATATACCGTAGCACGATTGATGAAGGGTTTGCAGTCTTTCGTCGTCAGCAAATTGTATAGAACAGCCGTCGTTTGACCGCCCTTTTTCAGAGATAGTTCGTAACTGGTTCCATCGATTGAGACGGTCCGAGGCTTGGTCGTGGGATTCCAAAGGCCGATGAAGCGCGGATCGCCTTCGGAAGGCAATTGTTCCGTATCGGGCTTTTGATTGAAGTAGAGTTTCAGACCATGCTCAGCGATCCACTGTTCCTCGGCAGCTTCCTTCAAAGCAGTTGCAAGCTGCTTCCCACCTCGAACAGATTTCATCGCGGTGATCGGACCTTCGCGGACGGGAAACACAACGGATTCGTTGGATGAATGGATTTTGTATTCCAGCTGATTGCCCTTCAAACCGGCAAACAACCGCGTGTTGCATAGGAGCGCCACCTTGGTTGCGGAGGTCCAATTGATATCAAACTGACCTTCATCGTTATAAACATACATCCCGTCATTGTCTCGCGGCAGAATGATCCCCGTGACCTCTTCCTCGGCACAGAGAAGCCCCGTCAGCAACAGGGTCAAGAGAAGCGAATAGTTGATGAAAGGCATCGTTTCTTAGTTCGAATTCAGTTGGGTGAGGATGACTTCGACGCCATCGACATAGTGACCGAGGAATTCAAGATCTTCGGGCGAATCATCGTGCTTGTCTTCGTAGGAATAAAAGCCAATCAGAAGAAAGTCGGTTCCGGCCGGAACCACCGTGGTTACCTCAACCGTTTCCCAGGTAGTCGAGTCAGAATCAGTATCGTATCGTTGCCGAGCGCTGGAGACATAGTTGTCCTGGTCAAATTGGGCTTCGGTATCCGATGGCGATCCTTCGAAGGCGAAGATTTGCAGGAAAAATGCCGTATCCGTTTCAGGTCCAGCATCGATCCGATTGAATTGCGC
>JBCDHN010000203.1:0-6141 GCA_038749915.1 Verrucomicrobiota bacterium
CACCCTGGCCTTCCTGCGGCGTTCCTTCGCGGAAGATATGTTCCCAATGGCGCACTTCGGCAAAGTACATGTCGCTCTCGGTGCGGCGAGGCTCACCGTCAGGCCCGACGTCTTCGGCCCAGAAATGGTAACTCACCAGCTGGGTCGGTTCAGCCTCGTAGTCTTCAAGCGCGAGAAGCGTCCCGAAATCGTGCTTCTTCTGCCCTTTCAGCTTGTCCTCGTTCATGATCAGCTCCGCTGACTGTTCGCCGATGGACACGGTGGCACCAACGCGGGTCACGCCGAGGTCGTCCCAGACCTTGCCCTCGAGCGCCATCTCTTCCAAAGCGGAAACCTCTGAATCCTTGCCGGGGAAGGCGAGCTCGAGCTTGGGCGGCTGATTCTTTTTCAGGGAAACCGTGAACCAAGGCGGTGTCTTATTTCCGCGATCGTCCTCATCGACCAAATGGAGGCGATACTTTTTTTCTTCGTCAGGCTGAAACCTCGCGATGAGCCGGGTTGGATCTTCCGGATCGATCTCCAGTGGAATGACCGACTCGTCTTCGCCAAACAATTCGGCGGCGCTAACCGGCTTGTTCACCTTGAAGTTGAAGGCGAGCTTGGAGCCTTCGAGCGCCGTGACCTTGCGAACGTCCTTGACGGTTTTGGGCTTTTGCTCGGCGTATTCCGGAGGCGTGATGGTGACGTCAGCCTGTTCCAATTCGGGGTGCACGTAAATGCCGACATCAAAGGTCTCAGAGTTCGTTTCGGCATAGGCGATGCGGTACTGAACGGGTTCGTTGACGCGAGGAACGACGGTGCCGAAGACGGGATCTTCGAGATTGCGGCGCATTTCCCACGAATCGAGAACCTCACCGCTTTCCGGTGAGATCATTTCGAGATTGGCGTCGTTGGGCACGGTTCCCTCGAATCGCGCTTCGACCACCAGCTTGGTTCCCTTCTCGACCTCCGTATCTCCGGGGTGAACCACAATCTGGGTATCGGCCAGCAGCTCGGATTCGGGAGTGGTCTCCTCTGCGATTTCGGGTTTGGTAGAAGGAATCGTGAGCAGGAGCATCGTGACCAGGGCAAATCCGATCATGGCCATGACATGGAACGCTGCTGCCCAGCGGCGTTGGGTGCGCTCGTAATTGCGATCCCAGAAATTGTGGACGGAGTGATCGATCGCCTCGAACACCACGCGTTCTTCCAGGTAACCAAGATGCTCTCCGGATTCATCAGCCTCAACATCGACTGCGGTGAGGAGACGACCGTCCAATTCCGGGAATCGTTCTTCCAACTTCCGCGCCACGTTTCGCAGATCAGCCGGCTTGGTTCCGAGCCAGTTCCACATCGCCACGAGAAATCCGATCGAGCCGATGATCCAGAACAGCACCAGACCCTGGCCGGCGGAGCTGCCATCCCGGTTGGTGAGCCAGAGGATGACTCCGACGAGACAGGCGATGCCGATGGCGAGTGCGGTGACGCGATGCCTCCGCAGATTTTGCTCCGCTTCAAGGATCGGAGCAAGGCGATGTTTGAGGATGTTAGAGATCATGAGCCTGATGGGTAAGGCGATTCCCGATGGAATCGGTCACTCTAGGATACAAACCACGGAAAATGCGAGCGGTTTCTCGCGAAGGGTCGGAGAGGGCAGAATTGCGCGAATTTAAGCGGATTCTTCTGGATGTGAGCTGTTTTCCAACCTTCGAAGGGAACGGTTTGGTGGCTGAAAAAGAGCGTTGAATCTTCAGAATGCGGCTCTACGGAGTTTCATGGTTCCGGCACAGCTCATCGTTTGCGTGATATTAAGGCTTTACGCGATCGGGTGGGCGTTTCACGGGGTAAGTGCTCTGGGAGGGGCTCTGATGACCATGGACCGTGGGCAACCAATTAGCTATCTCTCGATGATCGTTTGGTGGTTCACGGCGATCGCCTTGTGGTTCATCGCGCCCAAACTTGGAAGATTGATGGTAGGAAATGCGGAAGTCGCAGTAAACGCTTCGAGCTTAAATCGGCGAGATTTGTATGCGGCAACGCTGGTTGGGGTGGGCGCCTTTTTCGTGCTCCGGTCTTTAGCCAAAACCTTTAATTGGATCCACTACTTCGTCATTTCTCAACAGCAGCCTGACGAATACAACCAGAAGTTTGCGCCGACCATGTATGGGTTCACTGAAACAGCGATTACCCTTGTCGCGGCCCTCGTTGTATTCTTTTGGGCTGGCGAAATCGCCAGGAAAATCGATCTCTCGCATACGAAGAGCGAGGACATCCAACCTCAGTCTACCGAAGAATAGTCGTTGAGGACACTCTGATAGGTTTCCTCCAGGGCTTGAATCTGCGCAGCCTGGCTGAATTGAGCTTCCACGCTCTCGCGAGCCGTCGTTGCGATGCGGCGATAGAGCGTGGCATCTTTGAGCAAGTGCAGAATCAGTCCGCTCAGGCCTTCCCAGTCTTCCTCATCCACCAACAACCCGCTCTCGTTCTCCTGAATCGCTTCCGGGATACCGCCATGCCGGGTTGCGACGACAGGGAGGCCGGTCGCCATGGCCTCCAGCATGGAATTGGGAACGCCTTCCTGATTTCCATCAGTCCCGATTCGGCTCGGGTGAAGGAAGAGGTGGGCTCGGGAGACTTCTTCCTTCAGCTCCTGTTGATTGAGAAAACCAAGAAACTCGATTTGGTCGCCGACTCCCAACTGATTGGCCAACTCCTGGGTGGGCTGCTTGAGCGGACCTTCGCCGGCGATGCGAAGTTGCGTTTTGGGAAAGTGTTCACAGACATGCGCCAAGGCCCGAATCGAGAGATCGAGCCCTTTCTTCTCGATCAACCGACAGGCTTGGAAAAGCTGCCATTGGTCATTCAGCGGCGGCATGCGATCCACAAACGGCCACTCCACCATCGGGATTCCGGTGCGATTGAGGACGATCTTCTCGGCCGGACAACCCATGGCTTTGAGTTCGTCTCCCAAGGAATGGGATCGAACCAGAATCCGGGCAGCGCGGCGAAAGACTTCTTCCAACCCGTCATGATGCAGGGGCTTTTTGGAGTCGACTCCGGCATCCGCGCCGTGGAAGGAAACCACAGCGGGAATCGGAAGTTGCCGAAGCACGGGCAGCAGGTGAACGCCGATGTGGCCGAAATAGATGTGAAGCAATTGCGCTTCGCAGCCTTCGATGGCCCGAAGAATGGCCTTGGCTTGACCGGATGAAACGAGGATTGGCCGATCGAGAAATTGTTTGTACCAGAATTTCCGCCAGGCCCGAGCCCGCGACTTTCGTACCAGGCTCACCTGATCGACCGGGATCGGGAACTTATCGCCATGAATCCATTTCTGAGTGATGACGTGGGGATGGAACGTCGTCAGCCCCGTGATCTGCCGATAAACGTGAAGCATTTCGGGCGCGAGAAACGTGGCGCAATAGCTGGCAACAACCGGTTTCGGCATGAGGCCCTTTTGTTAGCTTTCCTTTTTCGGTTTGCCAATTTTTTCGTTCGCATCGTCATGGACTTGGCTCGAAGCATCCGGCCATGGCTTTTGAAGCAGCAATTTTCGATCTCGACGGCACCTTGCTCGATACCTTGGATGATCTGGCGGATTCCGGCAATGAGATGCTGGAATCGGAGGGGTTTCCGACGCATCCGGTGGACGCCTACCGCATTTTTGTCGGCGATGGGGTTCGTTCGCTGATGGAGCGGATTTTGCCGGGCGAGGCGCAGACCGAAGCGACGATCGAACGTTGCATGGGCGTCTATCGGGCAGTTTATCAGCGGCGTTGGAAGGCGAAGACCAAGCCTTATGCTGGGGTTCCGGAGCTGCTTGATGGATTGGTGGAACGCGGAATTCGGCTGACCGTCTTGTCCAACAAACCGCATGACTTCACCGAGCAGTGCATACAGGAGTTTGTCGGAGATTGGCCCTGGGAAATGGTGTTTGGGATGCGCGATGGCGTGCCCAAGAAGCCCGATCCGGCAGGCGCCGTTCAGATTCTCGAATCGCTCGAAGTCGCACCGGAAAACTGTCTCTATCTTGGCGATACCGATACGGACATGAAAACGGCCAAAGCTGCCAATCTGTTTGCCGTTGGTGTGCTGTGGGGATTTCGTCCAAAAGAGGAGCTGGAGGAACATGGGGCGGATCTCCTGCTTGCGGAGCCCGGTGAAATGCTTGGTTTTCTCGATTCGCAGCTACAAAGTTGACGCGGAATTACCCTTGATTCTGGGGAACGACCTTGTTACAGACGATGAGCGAAGATAGAGGGCGTATCGTGCGTCCAACGTCCGCATCTCCTTCTTAAACACCAAATCACACCACGTCGGCCATGATGAAATTTCTCCTCCGTTGCCCCCTGTTCGTCTTCGTTCTGATCATTTACAACGTCATCATTTTCACGAAGCCGGACTTATTGTTGGAGCCCCGCATCCAGCCTGATACGCCCGCCGCAGTCGTCGAAGAGGGAGCTGCGCCCGACGATTTTCCGGCTCCGATTCAGGAGGAAGCCAAGCGACCGAAGCCGATCGCGAGTATTCCCCTCATTTCCGGGGCGGTTTGGGAGCCCGTCGTTGCCGATTTCCTCTTGTTGTTCGCCGTCTTTATTCTTTACATCGAGCTGTTCAAATCGACGCGAACCAATGTCAGCTCGATTGTCGAACACGTCCTCTCGATGTTCGTTTTTATCGCCTTCATGATCGAGTTCCTCGTTGTCGAAGCCTGCGGCACCTCAACCTTCCTCATCGTGACCCTGCTTTCCCTGATCGACGTCATCGGCGGATTCACCATCACCATCTCCACGGCCCGACGCGACTTTGGCGTCGGTTCCCATGCTGGGGGGATGGTTGGAGAGTAGGATTGATTCGGACTAGGTATCGGCTGGGTGCTGCAATCGGTTTGTGACTCGAGAGGCGTTGTGGATTTTGTCGCATCAAAACCCCTAACTACAAACAAAGCTGAGCTTCAGGTGTGGCGGTGGCTGCAGGACGCTTTCAAAGATGATGAAGGTGTTGCCTACTACCGCTACCCGCTCTTTACGGCTGGATCTTTGCGGCGCGAGCCTGACTTTCTGATGGTTCATCGTCAGTTCGGGGTATGGATCTTCGAATGTAAAGGTTTTACTAACGATCAGATTCTGAGTGTTCGGGGATCGGAATGGCACTTGAACATTCTGAATCGTCCGACTGATCAGCCGATCATTCAGGCCGAGGATCAGATGTATGCAGTGGAGGGGCTTCTCAACCGTCATAGTGCCTCTAGGAATCGGATCGCCCATCACTTTCGGGTGGTTCTTCCCAATATTGAATTGAAGGACTGGGAGAAGCGACGATTTCCCGATCATCCTTCCATTGGCGGGTATGCTTGGGTTAGGGAGCACCTAACGCCCTCGGCATTTAGGGGTGAAGTCGAGCGTAACGGAACTGGCGCGTCGCGACTGGATGACGCTAATTGGAAGAGTGTTACCGCCGTGATCGGGGGGGTGATTGGTCCGGTTGAAGCAAAGGAAGATGAGAACGATTCCCACAGCGATGAAGCCGTGGCAATTCCACAAGCAGGGGAATTGCGTACTTTTGTAGGAAAAGTGGGGAAGGAAATTCGAGCATTGGACATTGAGCAGCAAGCTGCCTACATGCAGCGTCCCGAAGGTCCGCAACGGATTCGGGGCCTCGCCGGGACTGGAAAAACCTCGCTTCTCGCGCGTCGAGCTGCCATTTTTCACGTAGAGCATCCGGATTGGGAAATTGCGGTGGTTTTTTTCACCAAGTCTTTGTTCGCACAGTTTCGGGAGACCATTGAGGTCTATCATCGTCAAATTCATCCAGAGAATGCACCGCCGGATTGGACTAAGCTCAGAGTGCTGCATGCCTGGGGAGGTCGGATACGTCACGGATTTTACTCGCTGGTGGCCCACGCAGCAGGACAGAAGCACCTTACCGTAGATGATGCCAAAAGGCTCTTGGGAGGAAGTCGCGATCCGTCCGCAGGTCTAGGAGTGGTCTGTGAGCATCTTCTCCAGACAAATGCGGTGATTCCTCAAATTTTCGATGCCATCCTCATCGACGAGGGCCAAGATTTGCTTCCGCCAGTGTATCAGGTTGCACTGGCTAGTCTTAAGCCTCCCAAGCGCCTCTATTGGGCTTACGACGAAGCGCAGACTCTAGGGATTGCTC
>JBCDHN010000204.1:0-6138 GCA_038749915.1 Verrucomicrobiota bacterium
CCAGGGCGGGCGCGAGATTGCCGGTCACCTTGGCGTCCAAATCCACGGTTCCTCGAACCGGAGTATCGCCAACGAACGGAAGCTGCAGAATTCCTCCCGCACTGACCCGGCCTCCGAGTGGCGTTCCAACAAAAAGCTTCTCGCCATCGCTGGCCATGGTGATGTTTCCCCGTTCGATATCGAACTCGACCCAGCCATTGGACATTTGCTTGAGCAGGTTCTGGTCCTGCTTGCCCTTGAATCGCCGGGGTGCTTCCTGGTTGATCGCTTCCTGCAAAACGGAAATTGGAACGCTGGCCGCCAGCGCCAATCGAGACGTTGAAGGGACCAGTTCAGCAGCCGTGCCCAGTGGCGTTCCTGTCGGTTCTGCGGGAGCAACAAACACGGTCCCAAAGGTGCGATAGCCGAACAACAAGGCAACGAGAAGCAGCAGAATTCCGAGAATCCAGTAGAGTGGTCTGAAGCGTCCCCGCCTCGGTTCTTTGGTTCGCCAACTCACTTCAGGAAAAGGTGCAACGTTTTTAATCGAATCATGAAGGCTCATGAGGGACCGGTTTGACGCGGCTCCCCTCCTTTTTCATGTCACTTCTTTACGACAATGGCAACTTGATCAAGTTCTGCCGACTCCCCCGCACAACGAAAGACGACTCCCGGCTTGGGAACGCCGAAACTCGGATCACTTGCGATCAACTGAATCCCCTCTCCCACGGTTGCCGACACCTGATTGCCTTGGGCCTCCAGTCTTACCTTCAACCATCCTTCTTCTGGAAGTGATGTCTTGGCAACCGCGAGGACCTCGTTCTTCGAATTGGGGTCCGCTTTGTCGACGTGTTTCATGATTTTCGCGCCGCTGGGAGAAATGATGAGCGAATAGAGATGCCCCTTCTTTTTCAGCGTTCCCGGCTTGGGGTCGAAACCAATGTGGAATGCGGAAGCACCATTCAATCTGAGACGGGCTTCAATCACTCCATCCTGCAGCGGAATTTTCCATCGACTCGCAGCAGCATGGTTGTCCTCGGCAACCTCACGACAAATGAGAACCCCACCCTCCGTTTTCCACTCCCCAAACCTGACGCCCCAATTGGCTGGGAGCGCTTCATCGAAGTCTTCAACGACGGTTTGCGGCCCCGCCATGCCATGAGACACAGCAACGAAAACGCCAAAAACAACCAAGGAGAATTTAATCATCAGTGACCAATCTCCAAGAACACGCACTGGACAACAAGTTTCAGCACTCCAACATCTATGGCATGAAAACCCCTGATCCGTCGCCTTCCCAGCCATCTCGCCGAAAGTTTGCCAAGCTGAGCTCAGCCGCAGCTGCCACCACCTTCGGTTTTCAGTTCGTTCCGAGTCGCGTTTTCGGTGCCAATGAAAGACCTGCGCTGGCCGGCATTGGTTCTGGCGGGAAGGGAAAAACGGACATCGCTGAATCTGCGAAATCCGGCTTCGATGTGGTCGCACTTGTCGACATTGTCGATGTAAAACGGATCCAGGAATCTGATCCCAATGCGAAGAAGCTTCAATCCCGGCTCAGTTCGATGCGTGCAAGTCGAGAGACTCATCCCGACGCCAAGTTCTACACGGACTATCGGGAGATGCTTAGCGATCTGGGAGACAAAATTGACGCCGTTACGGTTTCGACTCCTGACCATCACCACTTCCACGCTTCGCTGATGGCGATGAAAGCCGGAAAACACGTCTACTGCCAGAAGCCTCTCACGCACGGGATCTGGGAAGCCAGGATGCTGACGGAAGTCGCGGCCAAAATGGGTGTGCAAACGCAAATGGGGAATCAGGCTCACGCCAACGATCACATGAGACGGGTCGCCGAGCTCGTCCGCGCCGGAATCATCGGCAAGGTGAAGGAAGTTCACGCCTGGACCAATCGCCCGATCTGGCCCCAGGGTTTCAAGACTCCACCCGCCGCCGAACCGGTTCCCGCAGGGATCGACTGGGAACAGTGGGTTGGCCCCGCTCCCTACGTGGATTACAGTTCAAGAATTGCGCCGTTCGCATGGCGAGGCTGGTGGAACTACGGAACGGGAGCGCTTGGAGACATGGCCTGCCACATCATGGACATGCCCTATTGGGCCCTGGAACTCGGAGCTCCCAACAGCGTTGAGGCTATCCAAGAAGGAGTGAGCCGTTTTTCCGCTCCCATCAATTCAACCGTGACCTATGACTTCGCGAAGAAAGGAGTGAAGTATTTTTGGTATGATGGTCAACGCGGAGCAAAGTTCGACCGCGACAATTGGCGCCTGATTTCCGGCGACTTCAATCGCCCGGGAGACAACATTCTCGAAGGAATGGACTACAAGAAGTATGGCAGCGTCCTGATTGGCGATAAAGGGAAGCTCTTCTTCAATCGCTTCAAAGATACCTGGATCGTGAAGCCAAGTAAGGCTCTCGACGGTTTTGATACTTGGCCAGAGCCCTCAATTCCTCGTGCCCGTGATCAAAACAACTACCACGAGTGGATCGATGCCATTCATGGCAAAGTGGAGCACGGACAGTCTTACTTTGGGCTTGCCGGCCCGTTCACTGAAGTCGTGTTGCTCGGCTGCCTTGCCCAGCGGAACCCGGGCCAGAAGCTGATTTGGAACGCCGATAAAATGGAAGTGAAGGGACGCCCGGATCTGAACTCTCTGATCCGCCGCAAGTACCGTCCTGGCTGGGAAATCGAGGTCTAAACCTCACCAGCCATTCTCCGATCAGATTTCCTTCTAAGGCTGGGAAACCGCTTCAACGATTTCCTGGCTCCACTTTCGAAAGGATACCTCGGCCTGGCCCCAACGGCTCAAGCCGCCGCGCACCTTGTGCTTACCACCGCGCTCTTCGTCAATGATTGCGTAGAGCCGCTCTTTGGAGGCTGAGTCCAAAACCTCAACCTGAACGGTGGTAACGCCAGAACCCGGATTGTCTCCTGTCGCCGCCCAAAGGGCAGACGTCGCGACAAAGACTCCGGGAGCATATCCGGCAAGAAACCACGCAGGGGAATTCGGCTTAACATCCACCAACGCGGCGCGGACCTCGAGGACTCCGGGTCCCCGGGAACGACTGATGGCATACTTCCGGCCAAACTCTTCTTTGAGGATGGATTCGAAACTCACCCCCAGCTGCCTCAGTTCGGCATCGCTTGTTTTTTCGCCTTCCTCGACATCAACGAGGATTTCCACATCGCTGACGTAGACTTTGGTGTAGTCTTTCAGGCTTGAACGATCTCCCTTGTGAATCAAGGCGCCGCCACTGCTGGCGGGGGTGAATCCTTCATAGGAAGACAGAGAGCTGCGTTGATCGGAATCAACCGTCTTACAACTGGTGAGAAACACTCCGATCACCAGGAGTGCAACTAGGCGAAGCAGGATTGGGGAAGTCACTGGATAATTCGACGCGATTAATAAGTGAACAATTCGCCGTCGTTAAAGAAGCGATTGAGCTCGATCTGAGCATTTTCGGGGGAGTCGGAAGCGTGAACAACATTCACCATCATGTCGACGCCAAAGTCGCCACGAATCGTTCCTTTCTCAGCCTTGGTTGAGTCGGTCGGCCCCAAGAGATCACGAACCCGCTGTACGGCGTTGTCGGCTTCGAGAGCAACGGCAATCACCGGAGTTTTTTGCATGAAACCGCGCACATCAGGGAAGAACGGTTTGTCGGCAATGTGAGCGTAATGCTCGGCAAGAATATCGTCAGAAAGTGCGATCATCTTTGCACCTCGAATCTTAAAGCTCTCAGCTTCAAATCGCTTGAGAACTTCTCCGCAGTAGCCTTTATCGATGCAGTCAGGCTTGAGCAAAATCAGGGTAGTTTCGGCCATATTTTTAGTGGTTGGAAAGGGCGCTATGTAAGCAAGAAACCGAACCTTGGAAAGGGGAATTTCGCGTCAAACCTGACCGAACCGAAAAGCGGGAACTCCGGATGCACCGACCTGGGCCGCGAAGACCGCTCCGCTCAAAGGAAACTCGTTGGTATCCGCCCAACCACCATCCTGTGAACCCAAAGCCGTGGTCACAAATAGGGTTTCCAGATTTTCGCCGCCAAACCAGCAGCTGGTCACCTTGGGCGCTGGTAGGTTGAAACGCTTCAGCACTTGTCCCGTTCCGGGATGATATCGCGCGACACATTCGCCGTTCCAGTGGGCTACCCAAAGCTTGTCCTCCGAGTCGATCGTCATGCCATCGGGAAATCCCCAATCCTCAGGCACCTGATTTACGGTGCGCCGATTCGAAATCTGTCCCTTCGATTTCTCGAAGTCGAAGGCATCGATAACGCGGGTCGCACTGTCGATGAAATACATTTGATCTGCGGCTGCGTTCCAACAAATCCCGTTTGAGATCGTGACCTCTGTGACCATGGGACGAATCGAAAAATCCGGATCGATGCGATACAAGGTTCCGGCCTTCTCCTTCCCATCCCGATGCATCGTCCCAACCCAGAGGCGTCCCGCCGGATCGACTTTTCCATCGTTGAAACGGAGCTCCTCGCCCTCGGGAAACTCGAAATGCTTCTCCACCGTTCCCGAATCCAATGCACAGCTCACCACACCTGAGTCCAGACAAAGAAGAACGCGATTGGGATCGCTGGTGAGGACTGCTGTCCCCGGCATCCCATCCAAATCAATGACGTGTGTCTTCCCTTCTTCTTGCCAAGCCAGTTTCTTGTCATTGATGTCGATCCAGCTCAGACGATTCACCCGCGCATCCCACATGATTCCTTCGCCGAGCGAATAGGGCCCCTTGGCCACGACTTGAAATTCCGGATTCATCCCTGCATTCGAACGTGATTCGGGACCTACATCCAGATCAAAAGTCAGTTTCCGTTCGATTCGTCCTCACCTTTGCCCATCGTCACCAGATACCCGCCGCTCTTTTCATCTGCGGTCAGGCGAAGGAGGCCACGATCTTCAGCTTCTTCCAGCAGCGTGTTAAAGGAGCGAAATCCGTGGTAACGCTCATTGAAACCCGGTTTGCGACGTTTGATCGCCTGCTTCACCATCGATCCCCAGATTCGGTCTTCCGTTCCGCGTTCCTCCAGCATTGTCTCCACGGTTTCCGCCACCAGAGTCACTGCCTTATCCATTTTCTCAGACCTTTCCTGGCCACCGTTTTTGGTACTCTTGCGCTGCGGGGTCTTGCTGCTCTTGCGCGGCTTTTCTTCGCGCACCAGGTCATCGTAGAATATGAATTGATCGCAGCTGCCCACCAAAAGATCGGAGGTTGAATGCTTCACTCCGACTCCGATGACCAGCTTGTCGTTCTCCCGGAGTTTGGCAACCAGCGGAGAAAAATCGGAATCTCCACTAACCACGACAAAGGAGTCGACATGGGATTTGGTGTAACACAGATCCAGGGCATCAACGACCATCCGAATATCGGCTGAATTCTTGCCGCTTTGGCTGAGGTGCGGAATGTCAATCAACTCGAAGGCGGCCTCGTGCATCCCCCGCTTGTAGGACTGATAGCGAGTCCAGTCACAGTAAGCTTTTTTCACCACAATGTTGCCCTTTACCAGCAGACGCTCGAGCACCTTCTCGATATTGAACTGCGAGTATTTCGCCTCACGAACTCCAATCGCGATGTTCTCGAAATCGCAAAAGATCGCCATGTTGGAAAGTCCTGATTGATCCGACATTGTTATTTCCCGATCACAAAAATTAGCAGCAGAGTCACGGTCGAATTCAGAATCAGGGCCACCAGGGTCAGGGACGCCCATGACTCCCAAAACCGACGATGCTCAGCAAACCCGAATTCAAGGGCGCTGGCAGACTTTGTCGCGATGAACTGGCTTCCAGCTTCGCCAAAAGACCATAGCTTCATGGTTGGATGAACCGCCATGAGGGCATTGATAATCAGCGTCCCGGCAATGGTAAACCGAGTTGCCGACCCCAGCTGTGATTCGGCGCTGGTGATTCCCTGGAAGGTCAATATCCCGGCGGTAACAAGCATGGTCAGAACAATCGCGAATCCCATGAAGGCAAGGAAGGTGACCCAAGGCCTCACCTGCCGCATGGCTTCGAGCATGTAAGCAGTTGTCTTCATTTAGGTTACGAGGAGAAAGGCCAATGCCCCGCCGACCACCATCAGGGTGATGAACGATCCACCGATGAGAAACCAAATTCCTCGAAGGTAGCCAACA
>JBCDHN010000205.1:0-6126 GCA_038749915.1 Verrucomicrobiota bacterium
CCTTGCTTTTCTGGTATGTTCCTCCCAGATTATCATCGACCGATCTGCAGAATGAATCAGTTCTGAAATCGTCTGTCACCCTTTCTAATGGGGAATCAGGTAGGCTTTGCTGGTTACCGATCCAACCCGAAAAGGCGCTGGGCCAGGATCATCCCAACCGCCATCGCCGGCACAAAGCAAAGTGCTTCCGCTCGAAATGCGGCCAGATTGGCGAGTGCCGGGCCGGGGCAAAATCCACCCAATCCCCAGCCAACACCGAAGAGAATCGATCCGACGACCAAACTCATGGTAACAGGATCAGATTCTGCTTTGGGGAGACCGCGAATCAACAGGCTGCCGATCGCGAAGACGGCCACTGCACCGCCCATCACGTAAGCCAGCGTGGGATCCCAATCACCGGTGAGGTCGAGAAAACCAATGACCTTCGCTGGATTCGTCATCCCGGAAATGGCTAATCCAGCTCCAAAAAGGAGTCCGGCCAAAAGAACGATGAACAGGGATTTCATGGAGTTCCTCCCCCAAAAAACTGGTTCCAAATCCAAACCGTGAGCATCGCACTGGCCATAAAAATCAAGGTGGCAACGATCGAATCCCGGATTCCCCGGCTCATCCCGCAGACGCCGTGGCCGCTGGTGCATCCCCCACCAAGCCGGGTTCCGAAGCCGACGATCAAGCCGGCCAGAGTCATGATCGGGAGCGTCCGGTCTTCGCTCACTTGGTAGGCGCTGGCTCTGGGAATCAGCCGGATTGCCAACCCCGCTCCAAGCATCAATCCAAGCAAAAAAGTCAAACGCCAGGCGATGTCTCCCTGCTTCGGACGAAGCAGTCGTCCAAAGATGCCAGAGATCCCGGGCACTTTCTTGGTGGAAGCAAAGGCGATCAAGGATCCCAGCCCGATCAAGATGCCTCCAATCAAACCGGATACGGGGTCAGCGAAGCCGATGATCATGCCGTGAGAATGCGTTTCAAGACATGACCATGAACATCGGTGAGACGCCGATCAAGACCGTTGTTGTAAAAGGTCAGCTTCTCGTGATCGAGCCCCAGCAAATGAAGGACGGTGGCGTAAAAATCCCAAATCGAGGTCTTGTTGACTGCGGCGCGCCTTCCGAACGGGTCGGTGGCCCCATAGCTGACTCCGCCTTTGATTCCGGCGCCCATCATCCAGCAGGTGAAGGCGTCGGGATTGTGGTCGCGGCCAACTGTTCCTGCCTGATGGGTCGGCATTCGGCCGAACTCCGTGGTCCAGAGCACCAGCGTGTCTTCGAGCATCCCGCGCTGCTTGAGGTCACTCAGCAATGCCGCAGTCGGTTGGTCAAAAATCGGGCAATGACGCTCGTAGTCGCCTTTCAAGGTTTTGTGAGCGTCCCAGTTCAATAGCCCATCCACTCCGGAAGCTCGGGACGCACAGTAGAGATTCACGTAACGCACTCCGCGCTCAAGAAGTCGCCGGGCAAGGACGCAGTTCTTGGCATAGCCGGCTTTCAAACGGTTTGGATTATCCACCCCATAGGACTTGCGGATCGATGCGGGCTCAGATTTCAGGTCGGAAACCTCGGGCGCGCTCAGCTGCATCCGCGCTGCCAGTTCATAAGCCTGCATCCGTGCCTGCAGTTCACTCAAGCCGGGATTTCGCTCAAGATGTTGCTCATTCAAAAAGCGGAGAAAGTTGCGCGAAGCGTTTTCCTGTTTTGGGCTGACTCCTTTGGGAAGCTCGAGATTTCGAATCGGCTGTTGCGCGTTCATCATGATGGCCTGATGACGCGCGGGCAGAAAGCCGTTCGACCAGTTGGCTTTGCCGTTGGGCGGCTCGCCACGCATGTCCGTGATTGCGACGTAGGCGGGCAAATTGTCGGTCAGGCTGCCCAACGCATAACTCGTCCAGGCTCCGGCGGAAGGGAAGCCTTCCGTTTCATGGCCCGTGTTGACGAAAACGCACCCGGGGCCGTGGGTGTTGGTTTTGGACCACATACCGTGGCAAAACGCAATGTCATCGACATGCTGGGCCATGTTTGGAAGCATCGATGAAATCATCTTGCCGCTTTGACCAGCGCGCACAAAGGGCCAGGGCGACTTCATCAAATTGCCGTTCTTTCCCTGGAACGAAGAAAAGTCTTCTTCACCGGGAAGCGGTTTCCCCGACATCCGTTCCAGCTCCGGTTTGTGTTCCCAGAGGTCCACCTGCGATGCCGCCCCGGGACAGAATATCTGCAGCACGCGCTTGGCCTTGGGCGAATGATGCCTGGATGATCCAAGCAAGTCGCGCTGCAGCAGGCTGGTTAGCCCAACTCCGGCCAGGGCGGTGGGAACATGACCGAGAAAGTGGCGGCGGGTTTGTGAGAACATCATCTCAGGTAGATCAATTCGTTGCTGTTGAACATGGCTCGAGACAGGGTGTTGAGCCCGTGTTCGTGAATCAAGGTGGCGGCGGCATGTTTCTCCTTGGCGGTTGGCTGCCGTCCAAAAGCGAGCCTGAAGGCTTGTTCGGCCTGTTGTCTGGGATCGTTCGAGTGCTTTTTCAGGCGTTCAGCGAAGTAGCCGGACATCTCCACGGTGAAGGAGTGATTCATCAACGTCAGCGCCTGAAGCGGTGTCGTGGTGCTGGCGCGCCGCGGAGTGGCAAAGGCGGGGTCCGGGCAATCAAACTCGGTCAGGAGGTCCATCGTCGCGGCTCGTGGGTTTTGATGATACACGGCTCGTCGCCACGTTTCCGGGCCATGCTCATCGAGCGGGAAGTAGGTGCAGACGTTGTCCTGGGTGAATTTGTAGAGACGAAACCCCGGTCCTCCCATCGTGAAGTCCAACTTGTTGGTCATGAAAAGAATCGTGTCCCGGATCTCCTCCGCAGACAGCCGACGGGGAGGAAAGCGCCAGAGCAGGCGGGACTGCGCATCGATCTTGGCCGCTTCGCTCCGGTAGTTGGCAGATTGTTGATAGGTCTGCGATAGCAGGATTTCGCGATGAAGCGCCTTCCATCGCCACCCGCTTGCCTTCAGCCTATGCGCCAGAAAATCGAGGAGTTCGGGGTGGCTTGGAGGACTTCCCATGTAGCCAAAGTCAGACGGGGTCGCAACGATCCCTGTGTCGAAATGATAGTGCCACACTCGATTTGCCAGAACCCGGAGGGTGAGCGCATTTTCAGGACGGGTCACCCACTTGGCGAAGGCAAGCCGCCGCTCAGCTTCCGGGGTAGTCGAACCAAGTTCATACGGCTTCATGATCTGGTCGAGCGTACTGAAACTGGCCGGAACCACTTCCTCCGCAGGCTTGTTCGGATCGCCGCCGATCGCGAGAAAGGTAGGTGAGCCCGGTTGCCGAAAGGTGCCGGCCCAAACCGTTTGCAGCGCCGGTATACGGTTCAGTTCCGAGGTTATCCCGGAGAGTTCCTTGCGCAGGTCTATGATCTTCTGCTTCTCGGTAACGGTTGTCGCGAACCGCAAATGACGCTGTCGCAGAAAGTTCCCATTGATCGGCTCCCGATTCCACGACTCGCTCACCGTCGTCCAGTTTTCGCCATCGGTGCTGACTTGCAGAAGGTATTCGCCGACAAAAATCATTTTGCGATGACTCGGGAGCTCAGCCGGGCGGTCACTGGAAAAGAAAACGCGATCGATCAACTCCGGTTTGGCGAAGCGCAAGGTCAGGTGATGATTGCCCGCCGAGAACCATCGCTTGCCAAACTTCCCGTCATTCACGTGGATTGGGCCGTAGGCGTTCCGGGCATTGTCGTCCGAATCTTCCACCGCCCGTCCGGAGGCTTCGGCCATTCCTCCATTGGAGCGCAGGGCTACGTTGCGTGGCTCCGGTTCGTTGGTCCAGACTTCGAACTCATCAATGCGGACACCGTTTTTGAGCGGGTCGGTGTCGTTGGACAGCGGCACGAGTCGAATCGCTTTGGCCAACACCGGCTCGAACCGATCTTCAGTCCCGGTTCGGTCCATTTTGGGGCGGGTCACCTTGGGGAGTGATTGGGGATTCGCAGTCGAACGTTTCACGATCGCGTTCTCCAACTCCTTGATCGCTTTCGTGAGCCTTGCCTGGCCTTCTTTCAGCGGCTTCGTCGCTGCGGCGTAATGGCTTCGCTCCTTTTCGGTCGCGAGGACGCGCTGACCTTGCTGGACACCCTCGAAGGTTGCGCGTAACCGATAATAGTCAGCCTGTTGGATTGGGTCGAACTTGTGATCATGGCATTTGGCGCAGTTCACGGTCATACCGAGGAAGGCCGAACCCGTTGCGGTAATCATGTCGTCGAGGATGTTGGCCCGAATGATGTTTTTCTGCTTCGCGTCCTGATTCCCAACATCATCGTAAGGACCGGCGACAAGAAACGCAGTCCCAACTTCGATCTCCGGATTCCCTTTCCCCACCACATCACCTGCCAGCTGCTCGATGATGAATTGATCGAACGGCTTGTCCTCGTTGATCGACCGAATCACGAAATCACGGTAGGGCCAAATGTTGTTCAGGATCACGTTGCGCTCATACCCCTTGCTTTCGCCGAATCGCACCACGTCCAACCAATGCCGGCCCCATCGCTCGCCATATCGTGGAGATGCCAGAAGCTGATCAATCAACGTCACCCATGCCTTCGGATCGCTGCTCTCGACAAACGCCTTCACCTCTTCCGGGCTCGGTGGCAGTCCCGTCAAATCGTAATAGACTCGGCGAATCAAGTCAGACCGTTCTGCCTGCGGATTCCGCTTTAAGCCCGCTTCCGCCAAGGCCACGTCGATGTATCGATCGATCGAGTTAAACTCCGGTTCGGCCAATGGTTGATAAGCCCACCATGACTTGTCCGCCTTGGAGGCCTCCTTCAGAACCAGCCCATCCGGCCAATCCGCCCCCGCATCGATCCACGCTCCCAACAAACTCGCCTCTTCGCTCGTGAGGGCTTCTCCTTCCTTCGGCATCTCCGGCTTGTCGCCATCCAGAGGAATCGTTACTTGATGCAGCAGGCTGTCGCGATGATTCCCGACGCGCACGACATCGGCTCCGTAGTCCCGCAGATCCGCCAGTGTCGCCATGGAAAGTTCACCCTTGGGATTGTTCGGATTGTGGCAGCTCAAACACTTGGCCTCGAGCACCGGCTTCACATCGCGGACGAAATCCACCTCATTGTCGTTACTGAACGCAGGTAGAGGGGAGACGAGGCAGAAGAGAACAGCTGCAAGCCAGGGGGGGCGCATACTCCATACACAGTCGGAAAAACATTGCCTTTCAAGTATTTTGTATACAATCTACCAAATGCCAACCTCCGTAACTGCGAATCCTTCCCCTACGCGAAAGACGGCTGCGAACCGTGCCGGTGTGGTCCGGGGCGTGTTGGAGGAGCTGATCCGGGGGCGCTGGAGGGGAGGGGACCGCCTTACCGAAGCCGAAGCCTGCAACCGTTTCCAGGTCAGTCGAACCCCGGTTCGCGAAGCGATTTTCGAACTTCAGGGGCTTGGTTTGCTCGAGCTGAAACGCAATTGCGGCGCCATCTTTTTGCCGTTCGGGCCGGAGGAGCTCGGGCACCTCTATCACGTCCGCGCCATTCTCGAAACCGAAGCCGCACGACTGGCTGCCCCGCTGATTCGGGTCGAGACGATTGAACGACTGCATCAGCAATTCAGAACCATTCAACAGTCCGGAGGAGTGGACCCGGACTGGCGTCACGACCGCGCTCTTCATCACGCCATCGCGATTGCCTCCGGAAATCCGCGCCTTTCAGCTGAGATCGAGCGTTATGGAAACCTCGTCCAGGCCATTCGCCAGATTGTCGGCGAAACCGTCATCGAGATTCACACCACCACGGCTGATGAACACCTCGCGATTGTCGAAGCCCTGCAAAGTCGCCAGGCCAACCGATCCGCCGAAGCGATGGCAACCCACCTTCAGCAGGCTGCCGAATCTGCCATGGACTCTTTGGAGCGGATTCAAGTCTAGAAACTAGCCTGAAGCCACCGAAGCCAAAGTTCGAGGTTGCTGAGTTTTGAAGCGGAAGCTTCCATCTTTCGAGGTTCACAAAGAAGCTCCAAAATAAAATGGTAAGCCTGTCGTCTAGCCTGGTAAGGAATCGGAAAATCAGGTTTCTTTCGAGTCTTTGTCTTCCGGTTTCTCAGAAGGTATGCCGTCTGTTATTGGAGC
>JBCDHN010000206.1:0-6105 GCA_038749915.1 Verrucomicrobiota bacterium
AGAAAGCGGTGCTCGACGAGGCTTCTGCAGCGCTTGTTGATGCAGAGAATCTGGACCGAAAGCAACTCTACGGATCCATCGGTAGCCGAGTCCAGCCGCCGCTCTCGGCTGAACAAATTGGGAAACTGCGCGCGAAAGTCTGGAAGCCGGATTCCCCACCGCTTCAGCCTTTGCGTCAGGGCGAAATGCTCTTTGCCATGCATGGCTCCAACACGATCGGAGCGAAGCTGGGCCCTGCCCTGGCGGCGTCCTGGATGAAGCGAAATGGAGCAACCGGATTGGTTCGGATTCCCGGGCAGACATCGGTTGAGTGCACCTTGCACGGTCAGTATTCAGGAAACCAGTTTGGGGAAATTTTTGTCGAGGGACATGGCTCCAGCACAGCGTTCCCAGCTTTGTCCCGGGGAGAAGCACAGGTCGGGATGTCTTCCCGCCCCATCAACAGCAAGGAGATCGCGCTTCTCAAGCCACTCGGCGATATGCAGAGCTCCAATTGCCAGTTTGTTGTCGCGCTCGACGCGCTTCCCATTCTGGTTCATCCGGACAACCCGCTCAATGCACTCTCAATCGGGCAGGTGCGTGACATCTTTGTTGGGAAGATCACCGATTGGTCGGAAGTCGGTGGTCCTTCCCTCCCGATCACGCGATATAGCCGCGACCAAAAATCCGGAACGCGGGATACCTTTAACTCTCTCGTCCTCAACAAGCAGCCGTTGGCAGCCGGAACGCGGGAATTCGAGGACAACTCTGAACTGTCTGATTCGGTCGCGGCTGATCCAGGCGGAATCGGCTACGCCGGAGTTGCCTACGTTCGCAATTGCAAAGCGCTTGCCATCTCGGCAGGGAAAGGGTTGAGCCCTCTACTTCCCACCCGCATTCATGTCGCAACCGAACAGTATGCGATTTCGCGACGCCTTTATCTCTATTCACCTGAAGGGCGAGATTCTGCAGTTGATGAGTTCCTCAACTGGGCGGTCTCTGACTCCGGTCAGGCTGTGGTCGAACAAAATGGGTTCATCCCGCTCAGTATCGCCACTATAAACAAGCCTTCGCAGCGGGTCGTGACCGGTGTCGCGCCCTACGATGAAATCACCGCCAAAGCTCAGCGAATCCCGGTGGTGTTTCGATTTCGCCCGGGTAGTCTGAATCTGGATAGCAAAGCTCAGACCGACTTGGCCCGACTGGCCTCCTACCTTCAGTCTGATCCGAGCCGCTCCCAAAAAGAGTTGGTTCTGGTCGGGTTCTCAGAAGCTGGAACCGCTCCCCCGGCCCGTCTCGTTCAAGTCTCCAAAGAACGCGCTGAAAAAGTTGCAGCGCTGCTGAAGGGAGAAGGAGTGGAAGCCAAGGTTGTAACCGGATTCGGCGGAGTGCTTCCCATCGGCGACAACGCAACCGAAAGCGGACAACACAAAAACCAGCGGGTTGAGGTCTATCTTGCCGATGGTCTGCTCTAACTCAGCGGCAACGATCTTTTGGGGTTAGACGGATCGCTCCCAGCGGAACTTTCCCGCAACCCGATCCCCGGATCCTTGAGAGAAAACAGTGACGGTACGCGCTCAACTTCTTCGCAGCCATATCCGAGTCCTTCGCATCGGGCTGCTGGTGTTGTTTTTGGGATTGGTCTTGCTGCGAAGCGTTGAACTGCGGCTCAATTTGGTGGAGTCTCTTCGCCAGGCCGCAAATTTTACGACTCGATCCCAAAACCTGCTCGAACCGGGAACACTGAAGACGTTTTACCAAGGAAAATCAACGATTCAGAGTGCCGCCCTCGTTGACCTCGAAGGAAATATCGTCGCCTCTTTCCCTTCCTCGATCGCCTGGGTCCCCGAAAATCCCAATCCGTCACTGGCCGGATTCCAACGGCTCTTTTGCCCGGTCGTCACCCAGCAGATTCGCCAGGAAAACGGGTTTTCCGGCAGCCTCATCCTTCGGGGTTCCTTTGCCCACATGGGTTGGCAACTCGCCATCTCCGTCGGAATTTTTGTGGGCCTTTCCACCATCTCTCTCGGCCTCGCAATCGCGGTTGCCGAACGGGCGGTAGTCCCCATGCTGAAACCGATTCAGCGATTAGCGAATGCTGCGCTCAAGGTCGGAATCCGGCAGGACTACAGCGTTCGCGTGCCGGTGGAAGGCAATAACGAATGGGCTCAGCTCGCCCACTCGTTCAATGCCATGCTGATCAAGATCGAAAGCCAGACCCGGGAAGTCAGCGGCGCCGCGGAACGATTCGACCTCGCCGTAAGTGGTTCCGAAGCGGGAATTTGGGATTGGGATTTGAAGGGTGATCAACTCTTTCTCAGCGATCGCTTCAAGGAGCTGCTGGGATTTACGCCCGAAGATCTGCCCGGTTCTTTTGAAGTTTGGGAATACCTCCATCTGCCTGATGAAGAAGACTCGCTCACCATCCGCGAATCCCTTGAGCAACATGCCAGGGAAAACATCGACGTTTTCAAACGTTACTGCCGACTGCGAAATCAGGAAGGCACTCCGCTTTGGTTTGAAATCCGCGGGAAGGCCTATCGGCCGGGTCTCGATGCACCGCCCCACCGCATGGCGGGGTCCATCACCCTGGTCCAGGATCGAAAAGAGGCCGAGGAAAAGCTGCGGCGGAGTTTGGCTGAGCTTCAAGAATTCGCCTACATCGCCTCCCATGACTTGCGCGAGCCGCTGCGAACGGTCGCCAGCTATGTCTCGCTCTTGAAGCGGCGCTACGGGGAAAAACTCGATCCCGAAGCCGACGAATTCATCGAGTTTGCCGTCGATGGCACCAAACGGATGAAGGATCTGATTGATGATCTTCTCGCCTATTCGCAAGCGGGGACGAGCGAGCTGGAATTGAATGAAGTCGATGCCCAGGAAGCGTTTGGAAACGCCATCGCCAATCTCGGCAATGCCATTGAAGACAAGTCCGCCGACATCTCAGCTCAGCCTCTTCCCAAAGTTCTGGCCGACAAAACCCAACTCACCCAGGTGTTCCAGAACCTTCTTGCCAATGCGATCAAATTCACCAACGGCTCCCAACCTCAGGTTCGTGTCGAAGCGAATGAGGTGAACGGCAAATGGCAGTTCAGTGTTCGCGACAACGGTATCGGGATCGCTCCGGAACACCAGGACCGCATCTTCAAGATCTTCCGCCGCCTGCATCTGCGGGAGGACTACGAGGGAACCGGAATCGGACTTTCGGTGACCCAAAAGATCATCGAGCGCCATGGAGGCCAGATCTGGGTCAGCTCTCTTGCCGGCGAAGGGGCCACCTTCTTCTTCACGCTCGACAAAGCCGAGTCCGAAAACTCGCCGCTCGAATCGGCAATTGCAGGCATTACAAACGAAGAGTTTTCCAACTAGATTCGTCCTCTGAGAGAGGGCCGCAGCAAAATGCGTCTTTCATCTTGAGAAAGTCAACTTGGTCTGACAAACTGGAAGTCCTCACGAACTCACCTTTCCATGACCCAGAGAATCCTCTTTTCCCTGCTCATACTTTTTATCCCGCTCTCTAGCCACGCCTTGGAACTTCCCGGCCTGCGGGGAGGAAGCAGTCTGCCCGATGGCGAATACGTAATCGTCAGTGGAGGGCCCGCTTCTCTGGAATGGGAAACCCTCAGGACTGAGGCGGCTCAACACGATCGCTGGTGGGGAAACTTTGTGCGCGCAGCCCGGCTCCGCATGGAGCAGATCCGCAAGGAAAAAGGCATGGATGCGCAAATTACCTGGCTCGTCTTCAAACCAGCCTATGTGCACCGCAGCAAGGAAGACGGCGTTGATCGCGTCAGTCAGGTGCTCTCCGTCCGTGACAAAAACACCGTGCAATGCAAACTCATCTGGTTCGACCAAACCAGCCAGTTGATCCGCTATTTCAACGAGGGAGGACACGGCATCGATCGCAGTCGGGTCAAAATCGCCGCCTTCGATTACTTCGGGCATTCCAACAAATACTGTTTCACCTTCGACTACAGCGGCGAGATTTCAGGGGCATCGAAGGTCTTTCTTCATGTCGATGACCTGACCCAATTCAATCGCGGCCTCTTTGTGCGCGGCGCCAAGATTCAAAGTTGGGGCTGTCACACTGGGGAAGCCTTTTCCCAAGCCTGGCGCCGGGCGACCGGCGTAAAGATGAAGGGCGCAATTGGGAAAACCGACTATTCCGATTGTTGGAAGCAAACGATGCCCGTGATCTCAACTCCGGGCGGCCGCTGGACCTATTAGGGAGCGTTCGAAAACCACGGGCGAACGTCGCCGCGAGGATTTTTGGGCCGCAACAAGGCGCGATTGTGCGGAGATGAGTTTCCTCACAGAGCGCAATCGCAACGCAGTTGCGGCGCAAAAAGACCGCGTTTTGCTCCCGCGCATCAGCGCCACTGATTGAAAGACTAAAAATCATTGCGAGGTCGGCTGTGTTTATCGAACGCTCCCTAATAACCGGTCGGCGGAAGTTCGGTAAAACGGGACACCGGCCCATTGGCGTCAGGTTAAATAATCTCAACTCATTGATAATAAATATTTTACGAATTTTTAGTTGACGGTGGCGAGGTTGAGCTGGCGGGTTTTCGTGACTTCATCATCGCGACCCACTGTTCGGCCGAAACCCGGCGCTATCCCTGTTCTTCCTTCCAAACTCAACGCCCTTGCCAGGATTACGGGCTTCTTGAAACGCCAAGCCAAGAAGTTAACTCCTGCGGTGTTCATCCAGGCTGTTTTGGTCTGCGCCGCGTCCGGAAGATGCACATTCCGGGACTTGGCTACGGAGATTGGAATCCTCACCGGTTTCACCTATAGCCGCCAGGCTCTTTGGGAGCGCATTGGCTCCGCTTCGGTGGATTTTCTCAAAGGCGCTGTTGCGCTTGCGTTGAAAGAGAACGCAAAATCCATTCCCAGCCTTAAGCTGAAAAACCTGCCTAATGTGACACGCATACTGATTGGTGATTCCTCGGTATTTACCCTGCATCCCCGTTTGTATCAAGACTTCCCCGGCGGCTCCAATCACATTGAAGGCCAGCACTCCGCGCAATGCAGGTTCCAACTCGTCTTTGATCTCATCACCGGAAAGTGGCTGCAAACCAAGCTCGATCCCTACGCGCGAAACGATCGCGCTGCTGCTTGGGATATTGTCGATCATGTCATCGAACAAGGTGATCTTATTATACGCGATTTGGGCTACGCGGTGACCGGTTGCCTCCAGGCCATTGCTGATAAAGGTGCGTATTTCTTAAGCCGCCTCAATACCGTAGCCGCCGTTTTGGATGAAACGAACCAACGGATTGATTTGCTGGCATTGGCGCGTTCCAAGGCTCCGAATGCGGGCGACTCCTGTTCGGCTTGGGTCAAGCTTAGTAAGACTGAGCAACTCTCCTGCCGTCTTATCCTCATCAACGAAGGCGAAGAGGTTGGGAATACCCGCCGGAGGCGCCTCAATAGGGATAGCAAGCGGCGCGGATCATCTCACACCAAGGACTATCTGGCCTTGCAGAATTGGACGCTCCTGGTTAGTAATCTTGGGGAGGAATCGGCCAACGAAACCCAGTTCAAGGAACTCTATCGTATTCGATGGCGTATTGAGAATATTTTCAAGCTCGCCAAAAGCCAGACATCGTTGGCGAAGATGGCCGCACATCACAGCAACCGCCACCACGTCGAACTCATGATATGGGGATGGATACTCTTTATGATTGGGCTGACGCAGCGGGGCGTTTTCGCCATCGCAACGCTCAATCCTCTGCCGAAATCCGATAACGGCGACCAGTTCTTCGAAGCCAGAGGGACCGACCAGAGCATCTTCAAAGCGATCGCGAAAATCATCGAGTGGACGAGATTGCAGATCGAGCTTACGGCCGTGGGCAGTATTGAGGAACTCACCAGGCGCCTTGAGGAGCAATGCCGATATCACGATCGATACGACAAGCGAGAGGACCGGATTTCGCTGCCCCGACGATTTGAACTCGCGTTGACCGGCGAATACACACTTCCTTAACCTGACGCCAATTGGTAACCGGCCCGTTCCGCAAAGGACTAGCCTACACGATTGGACGAAATTCTCCGCAGGAACGGGCCGGTGACCCGTTTTACTCTTGTGTTAGGCTCGGAGTTTAGGGACGTTGCCGATTGGTCAAT
>JBCDHN010000207.1:0-6071 GCA_038749915.1 Verrucomicrobiota bacterium
AACCCGGGCATGTCGCCTCCATTAAGAACACAGAGGAGGGAGATCTGAGGATCGAAAAGTTCACGGAACCCGGGGAGAGCTTGCCCTGTTCATTTGAGCGAATTTACTTCAGCCGTGGCAGTGATCATGACATCTACCGGGAGCGGAAAGCCATGGGTGCGGCCCTGGTTGATCAGGTGCTGGAGGAGTTGGAAGAGGGATTTGGAAAAGCAGTGTTCACCTTTATCCCCAACACAGCGGAAACTGGTTATTTGGGGATGATGGATGAATTGAACCGGCGCCGCCGGGAACAATTGCGAAAGGATTTGGCGAAGGCCGTCCGGGATGGAGCTTCGTTAGAGCAGTTGGACGAACTGATTGATCAACCTTGGCCGAAAGGTGAGAAGTTGGCCCACAAGGATGAGCGTTTCCGCACCTTCATCAGCGGAGAAAAGGGGCGAAACGAAATGGTGGCATTGGGCTACGACATCACCTACGGACAAATTAAGCGGGCTGACACGCTCGTAGCGCTGGATGACTCGATTGTTCGGGGAACCACCTTGAAGGAATCCTTGATTGGAATTCTCGCCCGTCTGAAACCTCGCAAGATCGTGATCGTATCGACGGCACCCCAGATTCGATACCCGGATTGTTACGGGATTGATATGAGCGAATTGGGCAAGTTCCTTGCCTTCTCCGCAACCATCGACCTTCTCATGAAAACGGACCGGGGACACATTATTGCGGACACCTATATTGCCTGCAAGGAAGCGCTGGAAACGGACGAATGTGAAAAGCGAAATTTCGTGAAAGAGATTTACCGGCCCTTTACGCCGGAACAGATTTCAAAGGAAATGGCCGAGCAAGTATCTCCGAGTGATCCGGATTGGGATAAGGAAGTGGTTTTGATCTTCCAGAGGATTGGTAATCTGCAGGACGCCATGCGTGGAGATGGGAAAGAATACGGTGATTGGTATTTCACGGGAAATTATCCAACTCCTGGCGGCTTCCGAATTGTGAATCAGGCCTTCGTCAATTTCATCGAAGAGAACGAGGATCAACGACCGTATGATCGCTGGCTGAGTCAGGTGCAAATGGGCGGAGACGAGAAATCATGAAGATACTGGTAGTAGGCAAAGGCGGTCGCGAACATGCGCTGATCACGGCACTTCACGAGTCGCCCACGGAAACGGAGATCTACAGTTTTCCGGGGAGCGATGCTATTTTTCAACTTGCTAAGCCGGTTAAAGCTGACGGCCTCACCAGCTTGGGGACGTTCATGAGGGAGCACGAGATCGATCTCTGTGTCGCCGGCGAGGAGAGCTATCTGGTCAAAGAGGAGGGGCTCTCGGCTGTTTGCGAAAAAATTGGGGTGCCTTGCTGGGGACCTCCGAAGGAAGCGGCTCAACTTGAAGCGAGTAAAGACTTTGCCAAGCAGTTCATGGTGCGTCACGGGATCCCAACCGGTGGCTATGCAATAGTGGATTCGTTTCAGGCGGCTAAAGAAGCCATATCCAGCTATCCCACCGTTTTGAAGTTCGATGGTTTGGCGGCGGGCAAAGGCGTTGCCATTTGCGAGGATGAAGCCTCTGCCTCAGAGTTTCTCCAGCGCGTTTTTATCAATGGCGAGTTCGGGGAAGGAAACGTTCTGGTCGAGGAGTTTTTGCAAGGCCCGGAGATTTCCATTTTCGTAGCGGTCAGCGGAAGCGATTATCAGATTTTGGCACCGGCAAGAGATTACAAACGTATTGGAGAGAATGATGAAGGGCCCAATACGGGAGGAATGGGTGCGGTATCCAGTCGCAGTGGTCTGATCGAAGAATCGCTCCTTCGGGAAATTGAGGAAACGGTGGTCAAACCGACCATTGATGGGCTGGAGTCGGATCGACTGAACTATTGCGGTTTTCTGTATTTCGGCCTCATGCTCACAGAGGCAGGGCCAAAAATGCTGGAATACAACTGCCGCTTCGGCGATCCGGAGGCGCAAGCTGTCATGCCATTGATTTCAGGTGATTTTTGTCAGTATGTTTTCAGGGCGGCGAAGGGAAGTCTTGAGCCAGGACTGATTCAATTTGCCGATGCTTGGAGCGTTTGCCTGATTCTCGCCTCCGCAGGCTATCCGGCGACTTCACGATCCGGCGACCAAATATCCGGATTGGACGAAGTATTGGATTGTCGGGTCTATCACGCTGGGACGAGACTCAATGGCGAAGGGGGCTTTGAGACCAACGGCGGCAGAGTGCTTGCCATCGTTTCTTCAGGGAAAACTCGAGAAGAGGCAGTAGAGCGGGTCTACCTGGAGGCCGACAAGGTAGAATTTCCCGGTAGTCAGCGTCGCAGGGATATTGGAAGGCTCCACTTCGAGTGACACCGCGGCATTTTGGCATCGTTGGGGCAATGGTCGTGCTCGGGGCTCTTGGTTTGATGACCAACGACGGGTGGGTGGCCATCATTGTTCCCGTGGGAGACAAAGGTGCCATTCTCTCTTTCGAACGCAGCTGCATCGCCATCGGTTACGACACCCGGAAAATCGGGAACCGCTTTCAATTGAGCCGGCGGAGCTCCGGAGAGCCAAATCCAAGATGGCTTCCCGGTTTCAGGAGGTTGCCTCCACCGGGACCAACATCGATTTTTGTTCCAATCTGGTTGGTTCAGTGTTGGCTCTTTTCGGTGTTCGTGAAGTCCTTTCCAAGGCGTCCGCAGAACACAGTGGTACAGGCTGAATAGGAACGGGAAAACCAGGCGAGGTGGCGTACACCGAGCTTTGCAGGAAGAATTCCGCAATGGAAGAACCTGAATCTATCGTCTGAAGGTGGAAAAACGGCTCATTCGTGAGTATTTTTAGCGAATTCCCAATCCAACCTCTCCCGGAGTCCGCATTTGCCGCCATTCCGCGTCGCAATGACTGAGACCTTGTCGCCTATTCCAACCTTAGCTCCTTCCAATGGTGTCGCTGACGCCTATTGGCGGGGAAAGCTGTATCAGGGGGAACAGGCCGTCAATCTTCCGTTCGACCTGCCGATGCGAACCGGAGACGGGTTTCATTTTGCGAAAGTCGAGCGCCGATTGGAACCAGGCATTGAGCCGCTGATGGTGGCGCTTAGTGAAAGCGTGAATTGTTCCCTAAGCGATCTTTGGGAAGCCTTGGTTCTGGCTTTGCTGATGGGATACGGCCAGGAAAGCAGCAAAATCACGATCGGCAGTTCTGCCGAGAGACGCTCGAGCCGCCCCCGATGCGAAGATCCGATTGCGGATCTGATTCTGGGTTTTGTCTCTGGCACCGAGATCCTTCAAGCCGAGGCGGGCAACTCGACGACGTTTCGTGATCTGCTTCAAAAACCAGGTGTGGTTCTGCGCTCGACGCCTTCCCAGGAGTTGCTCAAGGAAATCGCCACCGAGGATATTTCAAAACTTCGGCCGGCGATGTCTGCGGTGTATGGCCAGTATCCTGCTTCGCGGATTTCTTCCGCTGGTTGCGATCTGGCTTTTTCCTGGTCTGAAGAAAGTGGGTTGTCCCTTCAATACAACACGTTTCGAATCTCAAGAGGAGGGGCCAACCGGATCATGGGGCATCTTGTGACCTTGGCTGCCTGGTTGTCGAGCGAACCAGACCGTCCGATTGTCGAGATTGAGTTTTTGACCGAGAACGAACGGGAGAGTCTTGCGGAATGGAACCAAACAGAGCGTTTGAGCGACTTCCGAGGCAGGACCATCTACCAGCTCTTTGAGGCCCGCTACGAATTGCGTCCAGCAACGACGGCGCTGGTTGATGCCGACGGAAACGCCTCCTATCAGACCCTGAACAATCGGGTGAATCAAATAGCTTTGCAGCTGCGGAGCTTGGGCGCCTCACCGGGCCAGAACGTCGCAATCTGTGCGGAACGAACGCTGGACTTGGTCGCCACATTTCTAGCGGTTTGGAAGATTGGAGCGGTCGCGTTGCCGATCGATGGAACCTTGGCGGCGGAACGAATCCGCAGCATTATCAAAAACCTTGAACCGGCAGTCTGGGTGCATGATGGGAATGCTCCAGGCATCAAGGAGCAGGTTCCAAAGCGGCTGGATTTGGGAAGAATCAGAGTCGCTTCGAAACGCGAAATGGAGTCCGGAAGCTCCGTTTCCATTCTCCCCGACGCCAGCGCCCGGGTTTTGGTGTCTGAGAGTGATTCGGTTGTGAAGATTTCGCATCGAGCATTGATCAATCGATTCGCTTGGTTTTGGAGAGTCTACCCATTTCGGATCGGCCAGATTGGCTGTGCCCATCATCGAATCAATTCATCTGAGTTCATTTACGAGACCTTGGTTCCGCTTTTGGAAGGAATTCCCGTTGTTTTGATCGATCAGATGACCGCTGATGATCCGCAGAGTCTGCTCAAAGTCCTGAACAACAACCGGGTGTCGCGGATCCTCTCAGACGAACTGCGATTGCGAAGGATGATTGATGCCATCCACAAGGAGGAAGATCTGGATCTCATCAACATGCGGCACTGGTTTTCGAGAGGTCATTTGCGAGCGGACGATGTTGTTGCCTTCCGAAAGTGGTTTCCAGAATCCTCACTGATCACCACCTTTGGAACAGCAGAAACGGCTGGTGTTTCGGCCGCCTTTGATACGTCTGAGTTTGGCGATACCGACTCTGAAGTTCCGTTTGGGCAACCGATTGACAATTCCCAGGTGGAAGTCCGGAATCAGGAAGGAAAGCTAGTACCGTTGGGAGTTTGGGGGCAGCTTTGGTTTGGCGGTCTCTCGATTTCCAAGGAGTATTTCAGCCTTGGCGAAGCCGGGAACGGTTCCTTTATTGAGAGAGATGGGCAGCGTTGGTTTGTGAGTCAACGTCATGGGAGGTGGATGCCGAGTGGGAATTTGGAGATTTCGGGTAAACCAAATGCTGCTGCTCTTCCCAAGCAGGAAGTTCCGATTGAAAATGATGCTTCGGAAATGGTGGAAGACGCTGTTTCGGCGGAGACGGTTGCCGAACCAGTAGTCGCGCAACGCCCAAGAAGACGGATTCGCGAGAACCTTGACAAAGAGGTGGCAACCATTTGGGGCCAGATTTTGGGAGGCGTCCCTTCAGATCAGAACCTGAAGTTTTCGGAATTGGGAGGTGACCTGGATGGACTCGCCACGATGGTGGTCGCGATTTCTCATCAGCTAAAGCGAAAAGTGTCGGTCGGAGAAGTCATGGCCCGCGAGACCATTGCAGAGCTGCGTGAATTTCTGAAAAGTTATGATGACCGCCTGGAGAATTGGCGGGGAATTGTGAGTCTGCGGGGTACTGGAAGTAAAACACCAGTTGTTTTTTTCCATGACCAGGGACTTGGAGCGATGGGGGCCTACGCAAAGATCAGTTCGAGTTTGAGTTCGGAAAGAGGAGTCTATGTTTTTGCAAGCCGTGGTCTCAGTGGATTTGAAGAGTTTCAGGATCTGAAAACAATGGCAGGCCACTATGTCAGTGAAATAAGAGCCCAGTTTGGCGACCGGGAATTGGTGCTTGGCGGGTTGTATTTTGGTGGGCGGATCGCAATGGAGGTCGCCCGCCAAATACGGGAGCATGGCCAGAAAGTGCCGTTTGTTGTTCCGATGGAATCTCAGCCGAAATTCAACACGATTGGACGAAAGTGGTTCGGCCTGCTTTCTCGCGATCAAGGGAGCCATGGCCTTAACATTCCCGCCCAATACCGGGAGGTGTCTGGCGTGCTAAGAAGGGTCAAAAGGCTCGCCGGGGCGCAGCGGGTGATGAATGCCGAGCATTTCGATGAGGCCTATGATGGAAATGTAGCCCTGTTGAGGTTGGCCACTTCCAAGACTTCGCCCCGAGCCGGAGCTTCAGATCTGGGCTGGTCCAAATGTGTCAGGGGGAACTTGGAAGTCCTTCCCGTGGCGGTCGAGGATTCAATTGAGAAAGCTGCTGAGCAGATTGGGCGTCGAATCGAAGAGTTGATCTAAAAACGCATTTTGGAAGGTCAGCCCTTAGCAGTTGATTTCACCCGTATCTGATCGGAGCTTAATCTCTACTGTTTCCATCAAACCGCTACCGTTGATGTTTCGCGAAGTCCTCCAAGGTAAAATTCACCAGGCCACTGTTACAGAGG
>JBCDHN010000208.1:0-6066 GCA_038749915.1 Verrucomicrobiota bacterium
CCCTCGGCCTCTGCCGCAAAGTGGGCTCCAATCAGGGGAAAAGTCCGACGGAAAAGCTGCAGGTTTTGAAGGAACAGTGTGCTGCTTCTGGATGGATTCAATTGGGAGAAAAGCTGGGTTTTCTGAAACGGTAAGTTCGATCCATACCTACTGCGATGACCGACGCCTGTTCAGGGCACGTTTGTTGGAACTGTCACTGGACAGAATGGGTGAAAATTCTAGGTTCTGCCCATGAGCGAAGGAGCAGAAGGCAGTAGCACACCGATTCCTTTCGAGTTCGCACCGGCATCGCTTGCAACCGATCAATTTTCGTTTGCGGCGGCCCACTCTCTCGCGCAGGCCTCCTATTTGGTGTATGACGATGATCTTGAGCGGGTTGCGAAAGAAGTAGAGCGATGCAATGCCCGGTTGGCTTCCTTCAACTCTCTCGCCAACCCGTTTTCCTTCGCTGCCACTCAGGGCATGGTGCTTGAGACCGAAGAACGCCTGATTTTGGTGATTCGTGGCTCAAAGGGCAAGGAAGACTGGAAACTGAACCTTCAAGCGAAGCAGCGTCGGGTTTGGTTTGATGTTCCGGGAAAGGTTCACAAAGGGTTTTGGCGGGCCTTGAAGCATATTTGGGAGCCGGTGGTTGTTCCTCTGATGGCAGCTGCCGGAGGGAGTCGCAAAAAGGTCATCATATGCGGCCACAGTCTTGGTGGCGCAATTGCAACGCTGGTTGCAGCCCGCATCGCCAAGAAATTTGGGCTCGAAGCCCTTGCGTCGGTCTACACCTATGGCCAACCCCGGGTCGGAAATGCGAAGTTTGCCAGCTATGTCAATGAGCAGTTCAAAGGCCGTTTCCATCGATTTGTGAACGATCGCGACGTGGTGGCAATGATTCCTCCTGCCCCACTCTACCGTCACGTTGGCGAATTGTACCATTTTGACTCTGATGGGAGCTTGATCGAGATCACGAAATCAGAGACTGGCCGCAAGATTGGTCCCACCCTAACTCCTGAGCAGTTTAAGGAATTCTCTGATAGCACTCAAAAGCATGGTTTTTATACGTCAATTCAAGAGAAAAAAGGAGTGAAACCTGAGGTCGCAAGTGTCGAGGATCACAGCATCGATGGAGCTTACATTCCAAAGCTGAAGCTTCACCTGTAGTCTAGTCCGACAAATCCTTCCATATCCGGGTGAAGCGGGGCAGTCCACGTTCCTTTCTGATAACGCAGGGTATGGGCATGGAGCGCATGGCGATCGAGCAGCAATTGATCGGCAAGCTTGGTGGTCCATCCGGTTTCGATGAACTCAAGGTAGCATTTTTCATCCGGCCCGTAGATTTTGTCGCCAACAATCGGGAATCCGGAATGAGCCAAATGAATCCGGATCTGGTGCATTCTGCCGGTGAGAGGAAAGGCGCGAATGAGCGAGAACTGTCGTCCGTTTGAGGTTTCGCGCTCGAATCTGGATTCGACCCGAAAGCGGGTCTGGCTCGGTTTCCCGGCGGGATGAACTCCTCGTTTCAGCCAAATGCTCGCAGGCTCGACCTCGCCAAGCCGGAGAATCGGGGCATCGACCTGCCACTCATCCTCTTCCGGCCAACCCCAAACGATGGCAAGATACTCTTTGTGGATCGCACCGGATTGAATTGCGAGGCTCAGCGTTCGGGCTGCTTCCGGATGCTTGGCCAGCAACACCAGGCCGCTGGTATCGCGATCGAGCCGCGTGATAACCGAAAGTTGAGCGCCATTGGCGATTTCAAAAGCATAAAGCCCTTCCAACCCATCCAACAACGTCGGGGGATTCCCGGGTTTATTGGGATGGCTGAGAAGATGGGCCGGTTTGTTGGCAATAACCCAATCTTCCGACTCATCGACGATCGAGAATTCCGGGTCGAAGAGAAGAGAATTCATCGTTCCACCAGCCAAATGCTGTCGCTCTCACAGGCCAAGGACCTGGGCAGCAACTGATATTTGGCCAACACTTCCCGAAACGCGTCTTCGGTGTAGCGGATGCTGTAGAACAATCGCAAAACCTGCGATTGTTCCACGTGGAACATTTCCCCCTCCCACTCGATTTCGCCGTCCCGAAGCCACCGGGATTCGGCGATAACCGCAGTCTGGCCGTCGATTTTGCCCCAGCGAAAGGTTGGCTCATCCAGGTTGTCGCGAATTCCCCAATCAATTAGAACCTGGGCCAACCAAGCTAGGGTCTCCGCGTTTTCGTACTGGCTCAGAACGTCTTCGACTGTGGTAAATTGGTTGGCACTGATGAGGAGCGCGTCGCTTGGGCGCAAGAATTCGCGCAAAGCCGGAAACAGTTCGCTGGGAGCAGTGTTGGGCGTCAGCCCGAAGGCTGTGAAAAGTCGTTTTCGTCCGGAGTCGAACTCGTCGAGCCAAATCGGCAATTCCGGAAACGAGAGAATATCGGCGACGAGCGGTTTGGGAGGCTTATCGGTTAAATCCCGAGTATTCTGGGCCGAAAGAAGTGCGAGCGAGTCACTGACATCCACCGGGGTAAACAGCGGATTGTTGAGGCTGGATAGTAGCTTAGCTTCCTTTGTCGCTCCTCCTGCACCCAGGCCGACAACGTGGACCGGTTCGAGTCCCGCCCATTTAGCGGCTTCCCTGAAGATGTCCCGATACGCCTGATCGGAACTTGGAGCATGAGCCCGGGCAACTTTCCTCCAAAGCTGGCTCTGCCGAAGGCCCTCGTAATGAAAGAGATGGGGAATCTGACCATCGGCCAGGCACGATCGCCGAAGATCCGTCACTGCTTCCATTTGGCGAGAAGAATGAATCCAGATGGGCTCGGGAGAATGGTTCATTCGGAGATTCAAAAATTGTCCAATAGTTATGAAAAAAGTGATTCTTCAAGAAGCTGATCAATCGCTCTCCGGAAAGGTGCCGCAATCGCAATGGTGTCCAACTCATCCAGCGAAACCCAGGTTCCCCTCGCATCATCCGGTCTGCCCCGAAAGATTTGCAGGGAGACTCGGTAGCGTGTGATCGAATATTGCGTTCGCAGCACTTCATCACGACCTTTGACTTCGGTCTCGCAGGCTATGGGGAGCTTCCAAAGGCCTTCGCGTCGTTTTCCAGCTTCTTGTTCCAGCAGAATTCGGTCGTCGTCTCGGACCAGCCACGCAAATTCATTGACCGACTGAATCGATTGAGCGGCTTTCTTCTTGGGCAGTTTTTCGGGACTCCGAGAGGTGCAGAAATCGGTCACCGGACACTCATGGCAATCCGGGTTGCGGGGCTTGCAGTGTTTTTGGCCCAACTCCATCACTCCGGAATTGAAGAACTCGGGCGAGTTGGGATCGACCAAGGCTTCTCCCCAGGCCTGTAGTTGTCGCTTGCCGGTCGTCGAATCAATCAACTCGTCAAAATCGAACCAACGGGCAAACACTCGGGCGATGTTGGCGTCGACCATTGCCACCGGCATTCCGTAGGCCAAACACGAAACCGCTCCAGCCGTGTAGTCGCCCACTCCGGGCAGGGCAAGAATCGAGTCGTAGGTTGTTGGGAATGTTCCTCGGTGTTCATCGACCACGGCTCGGGCGGCTTTTTGCAGGTTTCGCGCTCGTCGGTAGTAACCCAGGCCCTCCCAGGCCTTGAGAATTTCGGCTTCCTCAGCGGTGGCAAGGGTCTCCACATCAGGGAATTTTTCCAACCAACGCTCAAAGTAGCGCTTTCCAAGGACCGTCGCGACCTGGGTCTGTTGGAGCATGATCTCGGAAACGAGAATCTCATAAGGATCGCGGGTTCGACGCCACGGATAATCCTCCGCGACTTCCTCGTACCAACGAATCACCGCGTTGCGCAACGGCTCGAGATTTTCGAGCGGATGACGCGTTGCCAGAGGCTTCGATTCGATGTTTGCTCCGAGTTGGTCCACAAGATAGGTTCGATTCCGATGCCGAAGACTTCCTACACGCACGCCCTAACTGCAACTCAAGCTGAGGAATTGCGCCCGATTCTCCGGGCCAACGGATTTGAGTTTGTCGAGAAGGACTGGACGATCTATGCGGCGAAGAAGGGGAAACTCAACGTCGCGGTCTACGAGAAGGGCCCCAAAATCCTGGTTCAGGGGAAAGAGACGGAGGAGTTTGTGCAGTTTATTCTGGAACCGATGGTGTTGGGCGTGGCCGAGCTGGGAAATGAGGAAGTAATCAATCCGGAAATGTTTGAGCCGCATTTCGGGATCGATGAAAGCGGCAAAGGCGATTTCTTCGGACCGCTGGTGATCGCCGGAGCTTATGTGGACAAAGCGATTGCGAAGAAGTGGCTCGACGAAGGAATCCAGGACAGCAAGGCGATTAAATCGGACGCGAAGATTCGGAAGCTGGCGAGCATGATTCGATCGACGAAAGGGGCCGCCTGGGAAGTGGTTTCAATTGGCCCGGCCAAATACAACGAGATGTATGAAAGCTTTCGCAATCTGAACAAGCTTTTGGCCTGGGGGCATGTGAAAACGATTGAGGAATTGACGAAGGTGAAACCGGATTGTCCGCGAGCGCTGAGTGATCAATTCGCGAATCCCCGGGAGTTGGATTCTGCGTTGCAGGCGAAAGGCTTGAAGATCGAGCTCCAGCAGCGCACGAAAGCTGAAAGTGACATTGCGGTGGCGGCCGCCTCAATCCTCGCCAGGGAACGGTTTATCGATTGGTTGGCCGAAAAGAGTGAGGAATTGGATATGACTCTTCCCCGGGGTGCAGGTCTTAAAGTGCAAGAATTGGTGCAGGAGCTCCGCTCACAGAACGGATTTGAGTTCTTGGGAACGGTTGGAAAAACGCATTTTAGGTTTGCAAATCAACTTAACTGATTCCATAAGCAAAACTTAGACTGAGGGCTGTGTGAGTGCTCCGATGGGTAAAAGCCAGTCAGCACCAGCCAGTTCTGGTCGCCGTTGCGTCAAAATTCTCCAGAATTTTACGTGACACCTATTCCCCCTCATCTTCTTTAGATGATCCCCCCTAAGAAAGATATGGCAACTATCAAGAAACGGGATCTTGTCATCAAGATCTCTTCAGATACCGGCCTGACCCAGGCTCAGGTTATGGATGTGATCCAGAATTTTCTGGATACCTCCACGACCGAACTGGCGAAGGGAAACCAAGTGGTGTTGCGGAATTTCGGCACGTTTCAGGTTGTCGAGCAGCGCCCTAAAAAAGGACGGAACCCCGCTAATCCGGGCGTCGAAATGGAGATTCCAGCGCGCGCCATCGTGAAGTTTCGTCCCGGCAAAGAATTGAAAGCCAAGGTCGGAGCGTTAATGGAAAACGATACCTGGCAAATCGACGTTTCAGACGCCGACGAGGAAGATTGATCTTCGGGTCAACTGCGGGTGCGGGAATTACGATCTCCGCCCGCAGTTCCTTCATTTGAGGCTGGATTTATGAGGGACTGGCGTTAATTTCATACCCTGTCAGGGCGTCCCTGATATCCAGCCCAATGCCTGACGATTGCCCGAAACAAAAAATCGTGGACGATCTGCTTTCGTCCTATCAAGAAGTTGGTGGGATCAATCGGATCGACTGCATCAATCTGCCCTCGAAGAAAGCGATCGAAGCGATCTCGTCGGACTTCCTCCGCATCATTTTCCCGGGGTTTCATGACGAGGAGCCAATTCACCATGACAAGATCGCCGAGCTGACACGAAATCGAATCTTTCGGCTGGTGGAAAGACTCAAGCCGGAGGTGGCTAAGAGCCTGAGCTATTCAGAGCAACGGGGTGGCGAACACCCGGAGTCCCCTGAGGATGTGGTTTGCGATTTTCTTGGGGAGCTGCCGGAAGTAAGACGGCTTTTGAGAACCGATGTGGAAGCTGCTTATGAGGGGGATCCTGCGGCAACCTCCTACGAAGTCATCATTCTCAGCTATCCGGCAATTGAGGCGATCGCGATTCAGCGGCTCGCCCACGTGCTTTATCGCAGGGGCGTGCCCCTGATTCCCCGAATGATGACCGAGTGGGCCCACAATCGCACGGGCATCGATATCCATCCGGGCGCGGCGATTGGTTCCCACTTTTTCATTGATCACGGAACCGGAGTGGTGATTGGCGAAACCTGCACCATCG
>JBCDHN010000209.1:0-6031 GCA_038749915.1 Verrucomicrobiota bacterium
TCCAATTCCCGATCCGCCGGCTCGAGTCAAAGAGCCGAAACCCGCGGAAAAACCAGCTGCCAAGCAAGAGCGAACGCCCGAGCCGGAACCTGAAGCCGATGCGGAACCGGAGATCGTTGAAGCTGAACCCAAAGTGGATGAGGAAAAATTCAAGAATGATCCTTTAATTCAGGAAGCACTTCGTATATTTGAAGCTGAGGTGGAAAACACCAAGTAACCTAGCAACCCAATGGCCATGAAACTCTTTCTCGCGCATCAGCAGTTATGCGAATTAACCGACGAGCATCTGATCACCTTTGACTCTGATTCAACCGGCAAGCCCAAGGCATTGGCCCTTCAGTTGAATCGGGAGGAGGACATTCAGTTGGAACTTCCCATGGAGGAGGGAAATCCGTTTTATCGCGATCCTTTGATCGCCGAGGCACTTCGCGTTTTCGAGGCTCAAGTCGCCTAACTCTTTTTCGAGAATTTTAACTCCAACGGAATACCGCCATGAACATCAACAAGATGATGAAACAGATGCAGAAGATGCAAAAAGATCTGCAGAAAACTCAGGCGGAACTGGCCGAAAAGGAAGTGGAAGCCAGTGTTGGGGGAGGAAAAATCACGGTCAAAGCCAATGGGGCGGGAGAAGTTCTCTCAATCAAAATTGATCCGGCGGTTGTTGACCCTGAGGACGTTGAAATACTTGAAGACCTGATTTTGAGCGGCGTGAAGCAAGCCATCGACCAAGGCAAAGAGATGGCCGCCGACGAAATGGGTAAGGTTACCGGAGGCCTTCCTCCCGGCCTTGGAATTTAAACTCCAGGCGTGGCCAAATTAGTTGGTCTCACTCCACCTGGTTCTCGAGGACACCAAGACCGTCGATCGAAATCCTGACGACGTCACCCGACTGCAGGGTGAAGTCGTTATCGGGAACGATGCCCGTACCAGTCATCAGCAAAGCTCCATCGGGGAATTCATTCTCCAAAAACAGAAATTCCGCCAATTCGTCGAGTCCTCGTTTGATCTGATCAACCTTGGTGGATCCTTCGAACCCAACTTCGCCATTGCGGAGGATCTCCAATTGGATCGCCGTGGCTGGGGAAACGGCTTCTGGGCCTACAACCAGCCCAGGACCGAGGGCACAGGAGCCGCGATAGACTTTGGCTTGCGGGAGATAGAGGGGATTTTCTCCTTCAATTGAGCGGGAACTCATATCGTTTCCGATTGTGAACCCGAAGATTTGCCCGCTCGAGTTGATCGCAAGGGTCAATTCCGGCTCGGGAACATCCCAGGTTGAATCCTTGCGAATTCGGATTGGGGCGAGATGCCCACGAGCCCGTTTCGGAGTTGCCTTGAAAAACAGCTCCGGTCGTTCTGCATCATAAACCTTGTCGTAAAAGATATCGCCACCCGCACTTTCCGCCTCTTCCATTCGAGCGGTTCGGCTGCGGAAGTAAGTGACTCCGGCGGCCCAGATTTCCTGAGATTCAAGCGGAGGTAGCCAGGACTCGGAGCCCAGTTCCGTGTTCTCAGCAGCTGGATCAAGCTTTTGCACCTTGCTGGTCAACCAATCTGCGGGATTCTCGGCCTGGAACAGCGCATCAAACGAAAAGTCGTCGGTTTGGTATTGCGTGCTCTCGGACTCAATGATGTAATCCCGCTTTCCTCGGTAGATGGTTGTCATCTGCCAACCTAAAAACTCCACGCCATGAATCAAGCTGCGATCCTAGCCGCCCTACCCAATTTTTTGCTCGATGCCTCGGGCTCACCGAAAATCGCCTGGCTCCTGGGGGTGCTGGTTATGGCGATTGTCCTGTTGTTGGTGCTCATCCTCGTGATGCGGCTGCAGGCATTTGTTGCCCTTATTCTCACCAGTGTGGTGGTTGCGATTCTCAGCGGCATGGAACTGTCGGTGATTCCGGATACGGTGGTGAAGGGAATGGCGGGCGCGTTGGGGATGCTGGCAACCATTGTCGGCTTGGGAGCCATCTTTGGTCAGGTGCTCGAGTATTCGGGCGGCGCACAAAGTCTCGCTAACTCGCTGCACAAGAGATTTGGGGAAAAGCGGGCGCCTTTCGCCATGATTCTGGTCGGCTTTCTCATCTCCATCCCGGTGTTTTTCGATGTCGCCCTCGTCATTCTTGCTCCCATTCTCGTCGCAATGTCGAAGGCTTCCGGAAAGTCGATTTTGCGCTATGGACTGCCGCTTTGCGCCGCCATGGCGGTGACTCATGCCTGCATTCCGCCGACCCCGGGGCCGATCCTGGTCGCCTTGAACCTTGGAGCTGATCTCGGATTGGTGATTCTTTGGGGATTCATTGTCGGCCTTCCGACTGCCATCATCGCCGGATTACTCGGGGCCCGCATGGGCGACAAACTTCATGTGCCGATTCCGAAGATTTTTGCCGAAGCCGAGCCGAGTTCCAATGATGGAGGAAAGCCTGTCGCAGCGTGGGAGGTCATTGCTCTGATTCTCCTCCCGATCGTTCTCATTTTGGCACAGTCGTTGGTTTCAATCGACATGAAGAACGAGATTGCAGCGTTCGAATCGGCCACTGCCGCAGAAGATGGCTCACTTGCAGAAACCGTAGCCGGATTTGACAAAATTGACGCGGAGGGAAATCCCGTTGGCTGGGTTCAGTTGATTGTCTTTCTGGGGCATCCCATTACGGCGCTGCTTATCACCACATTGGTGACTCTTTGGCTTCTTGGAGTCCTACGCGGAACGGACAAAGATACGTTGATGGATCTGGCGACCAAGGCGTTGGGACCGGCTGGAATCATTATTCTGGTGACCGGTGCTGGTGGCGTGTTCAAAGCGATTCTGGTCGATAGTGGAGTTGGCAACGCGCTCGCGGAGACGTTTCAGGGACTGGCGGCCCCGCTCATTCTTCTCGCATTCCTGCTGACGGTGATTATTCGGGTCACCCAGGGATCTGCCACGGTTGCCATGATTGGTGGCTCGGCGTTGATGGCGGAAGCCGTGAAAGCTGCTTACACCGCCGGGGATATGAGTGGCAACGACGTTGCCTTGATGGGAATCGCAATTGCCTGCGGGGCCACGATGGCTTCACACGTCAACGATTCCGGATTCTGGGTCGTGAAAAATTATCTGGGGATGACCGAGAAGCAGTGTTTGTCGACGTTCACGGTCATCACTTCAGTCATCGGAGGGGTTGGCTTCATGCTCGCCTGGATTCTGAGCATGATTTTCTAGAGATTATTGAATTATAAATTCATCTTGACTTTATATCATGGCTAAAGAGGGTGTGGTGTTAGGATTTAGCACCAGTGAAGCTCCTCATACCCCTCATTTTTACGATCGTATTGATCGCCCTGGTCAGTCCTGCTCTTGCGCCGAAAGTTACGGCGAAACCTCTTGCCAAGATCTCCTCTCACCAAGTTGAGATCTCTGATCTGGAACATCGGATTGCTGTCTATCGCGAGGACAATGAACGGCTTCGTGGTGCCCTCCGCGATCAATTGAACCGCTATGAAAGCGTGGCCGCAGAATTGATGCTGGCTCGCAAACAATTGAATGGCCGGGGAGAGCCTCAGGCTGAGGGCCTTCCGATTTATTGGCTTACGACGTCTTCCGACACGCGACACAACTGTGGTTGCCGATGGTTTGAAAAGACCAAAGGACGTTTTTGCACTGAAAATGAAGGCCTTCCCTGTATTTCTTGCGGCGGTTAGTGTCGCCTTAACTTCGCTTTCGTTTGGCGAAACGCAGACCTTGACCACTTGGAACCTCGAGTGGTTTCCCGGGCGCGATCCCGCTCCTGATTTTGCCCACGAAGCGATCCAGATTTCGCTGGTTCACGAGGAACTGGAGAAGCTGTCTCCCGACATTCTCTTGTTGCAGGAAATTCGGGATCAGGAGAATGCCGAGTTGGCGGTTCGGATTCTCCCGGGAATGAAGGTTCAGGTTGTCAGTCAGTTTTCGAGCCAATTCGGAAACGGGCAACAGCTCGTGATCGCAAGCAAAGAGGATCCGGTTGAGACGGGCTCGGTTTCCTTTCCCCGTTACCGGGGAGATCCGCCCCGAGGGTTTGTCTTTGCCCGATACCAATTCGGGGATGGTCAGTTGCTGATTTACAACGTCCACCTCAAAAGTAACAACGGTGGCATCCCGGAAAATATCCCCAAACGCGAAACCGCGATTCGGCGGCTTCTAGCTCACCACGCCAAAATGAAGCAGCGTGCCGAGACAGAGGGGGCCGGTGATTTGTCGGTCGTTTTGGGAGGGGACTACAACTCAGATCCAAGCGATCCCAGATTTGCGTCCGAAAAAACCACGAAAATCCTGACAGACGCCGGATTCCGGTGGGCATTGGAGGAATTGTCTCTCAAGGATCGCGTGACGTGGCCCAGCAACGGAACTTATCCCGATGCCTGCCTTGACCACTTCTTCTACGTTCCGAGCCGGGGAATCACTTTCCTCGAAACGGAAGTCCACCCTGGCACAGAACGCGCCAGCGATCATCGCGCCGTGTCCATGCAATTGCGGTATTGAATCGACCTGAGGTGACTCTCTTAGTTCGACTCCGCCTCCTTGGAAGTCGCGGTTTGTTCGATTCCTAACAGGAGAGCCACATCGAGGGTTACCTGCTTTGCTTCGGTAACCCAAATACTGAGGAGACGGCCAGTTTTGTTGAGCGAAGCGAAATCCGGATGAGGGACTTCGTAGACCTTGCCATCAGCGGCAATCACCGAAAATGGCTCACCTGCGTGTAGAGTCTCTCGAATGGCAAGAACGGTCATGATGGTTCATACAATAGACGCGGCAAAATATCCTTCAAACTCCTATTCTGAATTCGACTTTGTTAAAGATGTCGAGATGAAGTAGAAAAGGGTCTCCGCACCCGTTGCGGAGCATCACGCATTTAGACTTTCCGGCGGATACGGAGATCCTTTTCTACAATCTAACAAAGTAGAATTTGGGTGCGTCCGAAAACCACGGGCAAACCTCGCTGGGCCACCGACAAAGCGCGATTGAATAGAGATGAGCTTCCTCCCTAAGCAGAATCGTTGGCGAAAAGCACGAAGATGATTGCGAGGTCGACTGAGGTTTCTGATCGCAGGCTAAAAGCTCACCTTTATCTTTGCCCCTCCAGACTCTTCGTCGTAATCCCCAAGTTCACGAATCCAAATGTTGCGAAACCGCATTGGATTCCGGTGATCCTGCAGGACAATCGGTCCTTTGGGCGGGTGAGGCTTGTAGGTGCCGACCTTCTTGTGAGAAACTGCGCCGATGAACTCTTTGCGATGATGAAGAACAACGCCGTTGTGAATCACGGTGACAGCCCCTTTCTTCACGAGTTTTTCGCCTTCCCAGCGGGGAGACTCAAAGATGATGTCGTAAGACTGCCACTTTCCTGGAGCCTTGGAGGCGTTCACGAGGGGAGGAAACTGGCCATACATCGCTCCAGCTTGACCATCGGCGTAGGTCTTGTTGTTGAACGAATCGAGCACTTGAATTTCATATTTGCCGTAGATGATCACGCCGCTGTTTCCGCGGCCCTGGCTCGCGCTTGTCACCTCGGAGGGCGTCGCGAATTCCAAGTGAAGTTGGAAGTCGCCGAACTCCTCTTTGGTCATGATTGTTCCCGCGTTGGGAGCGACTTCCATGTAACCCAGTTCCACTTTCCACGTGGCAGGCTCACCGGTCTTTTGATTCTTCCATTTGGACAGGTCGGTTCCGTTGAAGAGGACGGTTGCGTCACTTGGGGCTGCCGCGTAGTGACTGAAGGAATCGGCGGGTGAAACCACTTCGGGGCGCGGACGATTGTCATCGTGAACTCGCCATTTCTGGCCGGGGATGACGGGTGTATCCGTATAGCCTGTTGGCGGCGTCGGCTTGGGTTTGGCTGGTTTTGGAGTTTTGGCGTCTTGGGCGAATGCGGAAGTCAATCCCGCGATCAGGGCGCCAACCGCGAGCAAACAAATCAGAGGTTTCTTGGTCATGGTGGATCTTGGCAACGTCCGAAGGACCGCGCAAGTCGATCGCAGGAAAAAGACAAGGCTTCTGAGCATTTTAAGAAGA
>JBCDHN010000210.1:0-6024 GCA_038749915.1 Verrucomicrobiota bacterium
CGGGGTTGCGAATATGGGTTTCAGGTTACAGAAATTATAATAAATATCAATGATTTTATTTTTTCCGGACTGCAGTTTTGCAAATTTCGCAGCAATTGATAAGCAAAAAGTTCTCATTCACGAGAGTAGAGGGAAGCTTTGCTAAAAGTTGCAGATTTTCTCTTAAAAATGAATATCAATGATGAGAAAATGGTTTCAACATTTTCATTCCTGAAATGAGAGGTTGAAAGTTCTGCTTTCCCCACTCCTTTCCGACTATGCCACGTCTCTTTCTACTCTCGTTGTTGTTCTTCACTGCTTCCGTCCCCGCATTCGCGAAGCCGAACATCCTCTACATCATGTCGGATGATCATGCGGCACATGGTATTGGGGCTTATGGAGGTCGTCTCGCTTCCTTGAATCCCACTCCGACGATCGATCGATTGGCCAAGGAGGGAATGTTGTTTGAGAAAGCCTTCTGCACCAACTCGATATGAGCTCCCAGTCTCGCCTGTGTCATCACAGGTCAGTATCCTCACACCAATGGGGTCTACGACTTGGGGGGAAAGATTGAGTCAGAGCGCCAGTTTCTTGCTATCGAAATGAAGAAGGCGGGATACGAAACCGCGATGATTGGGAAATGGCACCTGAAAGTGGAGCCTGGAGCTTTTGATTTCTATTCCGTGCTGCCCGGTCAGGGGAAGTATCACAACCCGGAGTTTCGGGTGCGTGGAGACACGCCCTGGCCCAATAGCGTGATCAAGTTTGAGGGGATGCATTCCTCAGATGCCATTACCGACCAGACCCTGGAGTGGCTCAAGGAAGGCTGGGATCAGGAGAAGCCGTTCTTTTTGATGCATCACTACAAGGCGCCGCACGATTATTTCGAGCATGCCGAGCGCTATAATGATTATCTGGCCGATGTCGATATTCCCGAGCCCAACTCGCTTTGGAGTTCACACGATCCTCAGTTCGGTTCATTGGCGACTCGTGGATTCAACGATGAGTTGGTCAATCACATCGGTACGTCGATTGGCGACCGCAATCCGCGTCGCTCCTATTCCAAGGATCTTCCCCGGAAGTTTCCCCAGGATTACCCGGCGGACTATGATCCAGCGAAGCTGAGCCAGGAAGAGATCAAGCACATGGCCTACAATGTGTATCTGAAGAAGTTTCTTCGCTGCGTGAAAGGAATTGATGACAATCTGGCGAGGCTCTTCGCCCATCTCGAGGAAACCGGGCAAATGGACAACACGGTGATCATCTACACTGGCGACCAGGGATTCATGCTCGGCGAGCATGATTATCAGGACAAGCGCTGGATGTATGAGGAGTCAATGCGGATGCCGTTTTTGATTCGGTATCCGAAGTCGATCCCAGCCGGACGTCGAGTGGATTCCATCGTGGAAAATGTTGATTACGCACCAACCATGCTCGACTTCGCCGGGGTAAAGACGCCGGACTACATGCAGGGGCGCAGCTTCAAGGCAATTTGCGAAAGCGGAAAAGAGCCCGGCGATTGGAAACAGGCCGCCTACTACCGCTATTGGATGCACATGGCGCACCACGATAATCCAGGCCATGTGGGTATCCGCACCAAAGACTACAAACTGATTTTCTACTACGGAGTAAACTACAAGGGTGAGTATCCAACTCCGCCCGCTTGGGAGCTTTATGATCTGCGCAATGATCCCCACGAATTGGTCAACCAATATGATAACCCGGAGTATGCGGGACGTATTTCCGAATTGAAGGATCAGTTGGCCAAGCTTCGCGAGTCTGTTGGCGATGATGGTAAGGATTATCCTGAAGTGGAGAAGGTCATTCAGGAATTTTGGGACTACGATGCTGCAGACCGTGTCAAAGCTCAGGGCATTTCCGGTCAGTTTCTGCAGACCCGGGAGGCGGAGCTGGCTCAAAGAAAGAACAAATAGTTGGCGAAAACTTGCTGCGGGGACGCAGGATTTCCGCTGGATCCGGCAAAGCCGACTCTTGCGTTTGTCTGGGAAAGGTCCACACTCTAGGCTTCTTTTCCGTCTCTGTTTTTTATGGCAAGAACTTCGTTACCACCTCGGCCCAGGCCGACCTACGGCCCGCAATCCATAGCGATTGTGGGCAGCCTCTACAATCGGAAGTTGGTCGATTCGTTGGTCGATTCGGCTCACGAGGAGTTGAAGGCTATTTTGCCGGGGGAGAAGTTCCCGATTTTCCGTGTCCCGGGCGCCTTTGAGATTCCAGTCACGGTTGAGAATCTCTGTCGCCGGGGAGCCTTCAGCGCGATCATCGCCCTTGGCGTCATTATTCGTGGTGAGACGGCCCACGCTGACCTGGTCGCCACTTCGGTAACGGACGGACTCCAGAACATTGCGATCGAACACGGCACCCCCGTGATTCACGAGGTATTGTTGGTCGACACAGAGCGGCACGCATTCGAGCGATGCATGGGAACGGAGATCAACCGCGGGATTGAAGCTGCCAGAGCCGCTGCGGGAATGGCTGATCTCTTCGGTCAGATCGCCAACGCTTATCCAGCAAACCAAGCATGAGCAACCGACGGAGAAAAGGAAGGGAAGCCGCGCTTCAGTTGCTCTTTGCCTCCGATATTGAGGGCGAGCTGAGCGATGGCCAGAATCGCGAGAATTTTTGGGAACTCTGCAATGTGAAAGCCTCGAGGCGGGAGTTTGCCGAGGAACTGGTGAACGGTGTTCTCGAAAACCTTGAGGCGATTGATGCAGTGCTGCGGCGTTGTGTTGAAAACTACGAGTTGCCTCGACTCGCAGCGGTGGACCGGAACCTTTTGCGGTTGGCGACCTACGAAATTTTACTGGTGGAGGCGGTTCCGCCCCCAGTTGCGATCAATGAGGCGATTGAAATCGCCAAGGATTTCGGAACCCCGGAATCCAGTCGGTTCATCAATGGAATTCTCGATCGGGTTCAAAAGGAAATCATTAACGCGATCTAGTTTATGGGGCTTTTTGATTCGATTCTGAAGCGTTTCGATAACAAGCAGATCGACTGGGACGATCTGGAGGCGATGCTGATCGGTTCTGACTTAGGGGCTCCGTTAGCCATGGAAGTCGTTGACGAACTTCAGGGGCTGGGACGCACTCTCAAGACCCAGGACGTTCTCGACCGGACTCGAGATGCGGTCGTCGAAATTCTGCCGGAATCGGTTCCAGGACTCGAGCCATTAGAGAACGGGAAGCCTCGCGTGATTCTCGTTGCCGGGGTGAATGGAACTGGCAAAACCACTTCCACTGCGAAACTCGGAAGTTTTCTGAAAAACCAGGGGCACAGCGTCATGTTTGCTGCTGCCGACACCTTTCGAGCTGCGGCGATTGAGCAACTGGTGTCCTGGGCGGAGCGCACCGAGATTCCAATCGTCAAAACTCAGTATCAAGGGGATCCGAGCGCGGTTTGTTACGACGCCTACGAGGCCGCCGAGAAGCGGGGGATTGAGTTCTTGCTCGCGGATACGGCCGGTCGTCTTCACACCCGATCCAATCTCATGGAAGAGCTCAAGAAAGTGCGGCGGACGATGGGGAAAAAGGACCCTTCCGCTCCTCATGATCGCCTCCTCGTCGTTGATGCCACAACAGGCTCCAACGCGTTGGCCCAGGCCCGGGAATTTCATGCAGCGCTGGATTTGACCGGCTTGATCATCACCAAACTGGACGGCTCAGGCAAAGGCGGAATGGCTGTTGCGATTCAGCAACAACTTGGGATTCCCACCTGGTTTGTGGGCACAGGTGAAGGGGTAGACGATTTTCATCAGTTTCAACGCAATGAGTTCGTTGAAGAGATGCTCTAGGAGTCTGTCGGACTTAGAGCGCCGAGCGAGAAATTCGAGGTTCGAGGCAACATTTTCATGAGTTTGAGAAGTTTGTGGGGACACAAATGCCGAAAGCGAAGGGAAATCTGGGCCGAATCCTCGATTTTCGCATCCTTGCGGGATAAGTCCGACAGACTCCTTGGCTCGCCGCAAAGAGAGGCAGTGATTTTTTGATGGGAACCGGGCTATAGTTCGCGCAAGCTGTTGGGATGAAAGTGCAAAGCCCCTCGCGCCGACAGGTGTTGAAGTCCGCTCTTGGTTGTCTTGCCCCTACCATCATTCCCTCCAGTGCTCTTGGTCTCGGTGATCGCCCGGCGCCGAGCGAACGAGTGACGATGGCCTTTGTTGGAATCGGTCAGCAGGGAATTGGTGTGATGCAGGCCTTCATCAAGCATGCGGATGTTCAGGGAGTCGCTGTTTGTGATGTGCATGACAAGCATCATCGGGATCGTGATTGGGGAGAGGGAATGGTGCTGGGGCGCGACATTGGAAAAGCGATCGTCGATCAGACCTACGGCAATACGGACTGCGCCGCCTACATTGATTTCAGGGAGTTGATCGCAAGAGAGGATATCGACGCTGTCCAGGTCGCGACCCCGGATCATTGGCATGCGCTCATTACCGTGGAGTCCCTGAAAAGCGGCAAAGACGTCTATTGCGAGAAGCCTGTGACGCATTTGTTTGGCGAAGGCCAGGCCGTTGTCGAGGCCGCGGCAACGAACCAATCGATCTTTCAGGTAGGCTCTCAGCAACGATCTGATCCCAAGTTTCGCAAGGCGGTGGAGATCGTAAGAAACGGTCATCTCGGCAAGATCCGCCGGGTTGAAGTGGGGATTCCTCCCGGCCACTCGGCGCCTCAGGGAGATTCGAAGATCATCGAACCACCGGCCGGGTTGGATTATGAGATGTGGTGCGGACCACGCCCGGTGCTTCCTTACATGAGGGCAAGACATCATCGCTCGTGGCGTTACCATACCGCCTTCGGAGGGGGGACTCTCATGGACTGGATCGGTCATCACAACGATATCGCTCATTGGGGGATTGGCGTGGAGCGCGGCGGTCCCGTTCGCGTCGAAGCCCGAAATTGGACCTGGCCGGAGACCGCGATCTACGATACGCCCGTGAACTACGACCTTGTTTGTGATTACGAGGGCGGGATTCAGATCCTCATCTCCTCACGAAAACCCATGGGCGTGAAGTGGATCGGGGATCAGGGGTGGTTGAGTGTGGGGCGTAAAACGGAAGGTGCCTCCAATCCGGCCTGGTTGAATGAGGAGTTCGAGCCTGGAAGTTGGAAAGCGTATCGTTCTCCGGGGCACCAACGAAATTTCGTCGATTCTGTCAAATCGCGTCGCGAAACCGTGGCTCCTGCGGATATTGGCCATCGATCGATCACGCCCGGACATCTTGGGTGGGTATCCGCGAAAGTAGGTCGTGCGTTGACTTGGGATCCAGCTTCAGAAACGATCTTCAACGATGGTGCTGCACAGGCCGAACTTACAAAGCTAAGCTATCGCGAGCCATGGAGCCTCGACAAATCCTGAATCCTGTCTAGTCTGGTAGTATGGACCCTAACAGAGAACCAACCAGATTTGAGCATCGCGTCTACCAGGCCCTGCAGGAAGTTCCGGAAGGTCGGGTGACGACCTACAAGTTTTTGGGCAAGGCCGTGGGTTGCGATTCGAGTCAGGCCATTGGTCAGGCGATGAAGCGAAACCCGTTTGTTCCCGAGGTGCCCTGTCATCGCGTCATCAAGTCCGATCTGACGATTGGTGGTTATGCTGGAAAATCCGACGGGGAGAAACGGCGCCGAAAACTCGAGTTGCTGGCGAAAGAAGGCGTTCGGTTTGACGAGGGCGGTCGGCTGATCGAAGAGCAGCGCCTCTTTGATTTTTCCTGAATCCCGGACGCACTGAAGGGAGTCCTGACCACTCAGCCAAGACTCCCTTCCACACAACTTAGACAAATTTATCCCGCGGTGACCAGATCACTCCAACAGAAGGTTGGGGAGGTTGTTGGAGTAATCGTCATCTGCGTTTTATCAATCACACCAGTGACTGTCATGGTGCAAGACGGACGATGAATGATGACTTGCGAAACTTAATTCCAAAAATCGTCAGTTTTTGCAATCGCGTTGGGAATTAGTTTCCTGAAGCCGGTTCCGCCGGTGGTTTTGGGGCAACGACCGTGAGGATGCCTTGGAGCAGTTGCCA
>JBCDHN010000211.1:0-6021 GCA_038749915.1 Verrucomicrobiota bacterium
CCAAAGCAGTGGTCTACACGGGTGGTGGGTCCCGGGTTGAAACCAACGAGTTGGGCATTGGCAAAGTAAAGCTCACGCCGGACAAGCCAAACCTGAAGCTTTCACTCTCGGCACGGTCAGATCGAGGAGCCGAGGTCAAGGTGACCAAGGAGTTGGCGGTGGGTGAGCAAAGCAACGGGATTCTGCTAAACGCTGACGGAGCCATTTATCGGCAGGGACAGACGGCGACGCTGAAAGTGCTGTCTGCGTCCAAAGCAAAGCGGGTTTTCCTTGATGTTGTGAAAAAACGGTCGATCCCTCGCGACAACAGCTATTGATTTGCAGCGCGGACAAGGATCATATGCCTTCGATATTCCCCTGGATGTTGCCGGTACGATTCAACTGCAGGCATATGCCATACTGGAGAATGCAGATATCGCTCGAGATACGAAACTGATTCAGGTTCACCGTGCCGATCAATTGCAGGTTCAAGCCGTGCTTGATGCCGAGACCTATCAACCCGCAGAGAAGGCGATGATTGAGTTCCTCGTCACATCAAAAGACGGGACGCCGGTCGAGGCCGCCCTGAGTTTGGCTGCGGTGGATGAAGCTGTCTTCGCGTTGAACGATTCGCGGCCCGGCTTGGAGGAGATGTATTTTTTGATTCAGGAGGAAATTCTCAAACCGCGGGCCCAACTTGTGGCGCAGCCTCCATCGGACTTCAGCGCCATACCAAATCCTGATGATCCAAAGCCCGAGCTGGAGGAAGCGAATGTGGTCGCTTTTGCTGCGGCCGCCGAAACGGAAGGTCCGTCGTCGTCCAAGAGTTCTTCCCAAGCGGAGCGCCGACGAGAGCTTGATGGGCTCCGGCGCGAACATGCCGACGGGTTGTCCCGTTTGTTGGTGACCTTTCCATTCGGCTTGTTGGTTTTCTGTTCTTTGGTTTTTGCGGGATATGGTTTTTCTCGCTTCCGCTTCCATGCCGGTAATTCGGAGGAACTCCACATCATTGAGTTTCGGCGACGCATGCGCCAATTTTTCTGGATCATCCTTACCGCAACGGTGGCACCTCCCGTGCTGATGATTGGGATGGGATTGGTGACGGACTTCCTTTCCGCTCCGGTCGCGTTTGTCATTTGGGTGGTACTGATGATCTCCGGAACCGTGTGGCTGGGAATCAAATCTGCGGAACTTCGCAGGCTGAACCATTCGAAAACGCACCTGTCGCTCTTCCGTCAAATGGTCGGTCTGGTCCCGATCGTTTACGGCCTCTTTGGTCTTACGGTGATGGGAATGGTGGTTCTCAGTGAGACGAATCATTCTGCCATCAATGATTCATCATCCTGGATCTATGTTGTTTCGCCGCTGTTTATTCTCTTCCTGTTGGCGGGGCTGATCGGTTTTTTGAGAAGGACTTTGAGCGCCTCCCAGACTTTGCCGAAAAGAATAGGAGTTCTGGCTCTGAATCTTGCAATCGTGCTTGTCCCCGTGCTTCTAGCTGGCTTGGCTTATCCTGCTAGTGTTCGAATTAGGGCTTCTGTCGAACAGTTTGATGTCGCTGCTTTGGAAATGGTAATACCCACGGCTGCAGCTTCGGCAGGGCTGGAAAGAGCTGAGGAGGATGGTTCTACCATGATCGGACACGGTGGCCGTGACAGTGGAGGAGCAGAGCCTCCTCGGATTCGGCGCCACTTTCCGGAAACTCTATTGTGGCAGCCTCAATTGATCACAGATCCTAACGGAAAAGCGTCTCTGGAAGTGAACCTTGCTGACTCGATCACGACATGGCGATTATCGGGAAGTGCGGTTTCAAGATCGGGGCTCCTCGGATCGTTCGAAGATGGGATTCGTGTGTTCCAGGACTTCTTTATCGATATCGATTTTCCAACTGAACTAACCCAAGGCGATGAAGTCACCGTTCCGATCGCGGTCTTCAACTACCTTACCGAGCCACAATCGATCCGGCTCAACGCACAGCCAGCCGACTGGTATGAGCTGGTCTCTGACGTGCCTGAAAAAACGGTGGATGCTTCGGCCGGAGGAGTGCTGCAGGCAAGCTATCGGATTCGCGCAATCAAGCCGGGGCGCCACGCTTTGACTGTCTTTGCCGAAGGCTCAAAACTTGCGGATGCAGTTGAGCGCAGAGTGCGCGTGGTTCCCGATGGCAAGAGAGTCGAAGTTGTCGCCAACGGGCAATTGATCCAAGACTCAAGCGAGCAAATTCTGATTCCGGACCATGCGGTCCCGGGTGGAAGCGATCTCTTTGTGAAGATCTATCCCGGAGCCTTCAGCCAGGTCGTTGAAGGGATGGATTCGATTTTCCGAATGCCCTATGGCTGTTTTGAGCAGACGTCTTCCACGACCTATCCAAACGTCCTCGTTCTCAATTATCTACGCGAGACAAAGCAGGCCAAGCCGGAATTGGAGATGAAGGCTTTGGATTTTATCGCGCAGGGTTACCAGCGTTTGTTGTCCTATGAAGTGGATGGAGGAGGCTTTGACTGGTTCGGAAATCCTCCGGCACATAACATCCTCACGGCTTATGGATTGATGGAGTTTGTTGATATGGCCAAGGTCTACGAGGTTGACCCATCTGTAATTGAGCGAACGAAGCGGTGGCTCTTGAAAGGAAGAAAGAGTGATGGACGTTGGGAACCGGTTTTGGGAGGGATTGCGGAAGGAGCCATCAACAGCTTTCAGGGATCCAGAGACCTTGCGGTTCTCCGCTCCACGGCCTATATCGCCTTGGCGATTGCGGAAGCTGGTGGGAAAGAAGAGCTTGAATCGAGTTTCGACTTTTTGGCCGAAAGAAGCGATGGCATTGAGGATACCTACACCTTGGCCCTGATTGCCAATGCGTTTGTCGCGGCAGAGCGGAATGCCGAGGCGCGAGAAGTGCTCCGCCAACTGGATACGGCCAAAATGGCGGAAGGAGCGTCCGTTTTCTGGAAGGCCGACGGCGAGGGGTTGACCTACGGCCGAGGTGATTCCTTTCACATCGAAACCACAGCGCTCGTTGTCCAAGCCATGTTGCGGGCTCGGGTTTCCATTGGAACGGCGCACAAAGCGTTGGCTTGGCTCATTTCAAAACGAGATGGCCAAGGGACCTGGCATTCCACTCAGGCGACAGTCCAAGCCATGCGGGCTTTGCTGATGGGGGCGGGCTCCGCTGGCGAGGTCAAAGGGAAGTTGGAGGTTGAGATCGTAGCAAATGGGGATGCCACCAACTCCCTCGAAATCACCAAACAGAACGCGGACGTTTTCCATCTTATAAGCCTGACAGAGTTTGTGAGACCAGGAGCGAATGAAGTGAGGTTGTCGACCGATCGTGAGACCAATCTTGCCTACCAGATGGTTGCGGTTTACTACGAGTCCCACACCGAAGACGAGCAGAAAGCGACGCAGATCCTTGAAATCGAAACGGATTACGAAACCACGGAATTGGCCTCCCGCGACTTGCTCAAGGTTGATGTGACGCTGCGTTACAATCGGCCGGGATTTGCTCCGATGACCCTGGTCGATCTGGGGCTGCCTCCCGGTTTCGAAATGGAAGTGACTTCCTTCGAAGTGCTGCTCAAGAACAAAGTCATTCAACGCTTTGAACCCAAAGGGCGCCAAGTCACCCTCTACTTTGATGCGATTCCCGGCGACGGCAAACCTCTGCAATTCCGATATCAACTGCGAGCCAAATTTCCGGTTAAAGCCCAGGCTCCAGCCAGTGTGGCTTACCAATATTATGAGCCAGAGGTTCGCGCAGAAACCAAACCGGTGCTCTTGGAAGTCCGATGATTCTATCGAAGCTTCAGGAAGTCGTAATCGCTCGAAAGCGACTTCCCGGTCGCCAAATCCGCTAAGGCTTCACCCAAGACGGAAGCAAATTTGAACCCATGTCCGGAGAGACCGGCAATAAAGCTTACCTGTTGATGGTTCGGATCGTGATCCACGATGAAATGCTCATCCTGAGACATGGTGTAGTAGCAGGACTCTTGGCGGGTGCGGGTTGTTGATACACCAGGGATGTGTTCGCCGAGAAAGGATTCGATGCTTCTTGTGTCCGCTGGGTCGAGTTGCTCAGGCTTTTCGGGGGTGGGGATCTCAAGACCACCGCTGTGTTCCGCTACCTTCAACCCAAGTGAGTCGAGTTGTGGGAAACCATAGAAGTAACCTGTGGGCGTTTCGTAAAAGAAACAGGGAAACCCAGCCTCCAGGCTCGTTGAGGCATCGCTCTCATACCAAAGCAGGTGTTTGAGCAGGATTCGGAGCGGAAGGCCGATCTCCTTGAGAAGTGGCCCTGACCAGGCTCCCGCAGCGATGGCGAGTGATTGAGCCTGATAACGTTGTTTACTGGTTTCCACGGTAACTCCGGAGCTTGTCGCTTCCCAACGAAGGACAGCTTCCTGACGCCAGTCTGCGCCGAGGTGGGTTGCCGATTGCAGATGCGCCAAAACGCAGTCCTCAACCCGAAGGAATCCTGCCTCTCGTTCAAACACAGCAACGGATCCTTCAGGAAGGCGCAGAGCAGGGAATCGACCTTGGAAATCGAATGGTTCGATCGTTTCGACCGCAAGGTTGTGTTCGTTGGCTGCTTTCAGAACACCTGGAACAATAACTCCGTCAGGTGGACCAACTTCGATCAAACCAGTTTCGGCGTAGAGCGATTGTCCGGTTTGCGCTTCAAGGTCTCGCCAAAGTTGGTAAGCACGGTTCAGCAGGGGAACGTAGTTGGGATGCTCGAAGTAGGCTTTCCGAATGACCCGAGTTGCCCCATGCGAACTCCCGTTGCTATGGCCACCGGGATATTGATCCAGGCCGAGCGCCTTTGCTCCACGCTGTGCCGGATGATAAAGGGCTGCGCTTCCAACTCCCCCGGTTCCGAGGACGATGACATCGTAGATCACACGCTCAATTCTGCGATTCCCGCAGAGGTGCTGCTTCCAAATCGGTCGATTTCGACACCCATGCGTTGGGCCAATGGAACAAACAGGTTGGCGAACGGGGTATTGTTGTCAGGGTCGTGTGCGATGTAGGAGCCATGCTTGAATCCGCCACCAGCGAGGATCAAGGGGAGGTTGCGCCAGTTGTGACTGCTGGCATTGCCCAGATTGGAACCATAGAGAACAGAGGTGCGGTCGAGGAGAGACTCCCCGTTCTCAGTGACGTTCTGGAGCTTGGTTAGGAATTCGTTGAGAACGTCGAACTCCGCTTCCTCAATCAGCTTTAACTCATCGATCTTGCCTTCGTCTTTTCCGTGATGGGAGAGGTTGTGCCAATCGGTTTTGACTCCCTCAATGTTGCTGGGCGGAGAGTTGAGTCCTCCGAGCTGGAATGTGACCGTCCGGGTTGAGTCGGTCTGAAGCGCGAGCACGATCATGTCATTCATGAGACGTTGTTTGCCAATGACGTCGTTGCGATCGCTGATGTCGGTCGGTGGTTGAGCTTCGATTTTTGGCTTCGGCTGTTGGGACCAGTTTTCGGACTGCTGAAGGCGCTGCTCCAGTTCACGAACGGACGTCAGATACTCATCGAGTTTCTCCTGATCACGATGACCCAACTCATGATGAAGCTTTTTCGCTTCTCCGAGGACCGTGTCCATGATGCTCCGTCCGCGTTGGAAGCCTCGCATCTCTTCGGCGATCTCTTGCTCGGTGCCATCGATGAAGAGCGCCTTGAAAATTTTGGCGGGCGAAGACTGCGCCGGAATCTCGACCCCGTTTGAGGTCCAGGAAAGAGAGCCACTCCCGGATGATAAAGTGAGATAGGGGAATCGCGTTTCAATCCCGATCTGGTCGGCGATCACCTGATCGAGTGATATGCTGTTCTTGAAACCGGCCAATCCAGGACGCTTCGCCGAAGTCAACCAGGTGAGGCCGGAGGCGTGGCCATTGTTGCCCTGTTGCTCGGGATGAGAGAATCCTGACAAAATGGTCATCTGGTCCCGATGCGATTTCAAACGGCTGAGATAAGGAGTGCTCTCATAGTTCTTGCCGGTTTTCTCAGGAAACAGGTAAGGAGTGTGGAAGCCCAGGCCGGCACACATCGCCA
>JBCDHN010000212.1:0-6020 GCA_038749915.1 Verrucomicrobiota bacterium
CGACCACGTTCAACTTCACGGCCCCTATGTGGAACTGGAATTCGGAGGAAGAAACGTGGCGCTCAATCACTATCCTGAAATCGCCAAACGAATTGCCCAGTCCGGTGAATTGGATGCCGTTTTCAGCGGTCATGATCACCTGAAATATCTCCATCAATTCAACGACACGATCTGGGCAAATCCAGGCGAAATCATGGGGCGCTTCGGCGAACCCAGCTTCGGACTCTATGACACAACCGACGGCGCATTTCAGCACGTCGATTTGAGAACTTAAACATTCGCAGATTCCCCGTTTTCTGGCAGATTCGTGGCCGCAAACAGTGTCACTCTGGCTTTCAGGAACTTTCATCGGCGTCACCATCCTCCTGGTCGCGCTCGCAGCCATTGTCTCTGGGTTCGAGACCGCTGTTTTTTTGTTGAGATCCAAGCATGCAACCGGCCTCGTCAAAGGCGACTCCCGAATGCAGGCCCGATTGCGCTTCGTGCTGAGAGAATCGGAACAGAGTCAAATTCGGATCCTGATCCTTTCCGCGTTTCTCAACCTCAGCCTGATTCTGATCTGCATTTACCTTATCAGTCATTGGGAATTCCTGAAACCCCATCCGCGAGTGGCGGTAGCTTGCGCGCTGGGAGGAATCATCGTCCTCTGCGATTTGCTTCCCAAAGTGTTCGCCATGGTCAATCCGGCAACCGCCTTTCGCCTCTTTGTCCGAACCTATCTCTTTCTTCGCCCCCTGATCTCTCCAATCGCCTCGGGATTTCAGCGTACGGCCGAGTATCTTGAGAACCTTCTCTTCCCCGCTTCTCGCCGTCCGCAGTCCTCTTATACAGAAGATGAATATGAGACCCTGGTTGAGATCCATCGCGAAGAAGGAACCCTGAATGAAAGCGAGAGTGAGATCATCGCTGAGATCGTCAAGTTGGGGAACAAAACGGCAAAGGACTGCATGACAGCCAGAGTCAACGCCTTTGCTCTTCCCGCAGACCTAAGAAAAGACGAGCTGTTCGCCCAGCTGAAGCAGGGTCACTATTGGAAAGTCCCACTCTATCGTGAGACGCCAGATAAGATAACAGGAATTCTTGACGTCCGTGTCGCCTTACAGAGTCGTGACGGGAATCTCCAACGCGCCATCGAGCCGCCGGTGTTTGTCCCGGAAACAATGGAGGCGTTAACCGTTTTCCAAGACTATCTCAGAGAGCCTCACAGTATTGTTGTTGTGCTTGATGAATATGGAGGAACGGAAGGCGTTTTGACTCACGAGGATATTATTCAGGAGTTTATCAGCGATCCGAACACCATGCTCAATGGAGAGGAAACGGATTTTGAGTTTCTTTCCTCCGATCGACTCGTCGCCAGTGGCGCAGCCCGGCTTGACGAGGTGGGAGACGCACTCGGCGTGGACCTGACCTCGGATGGGCTGGACACGATCGGCGGGTTGGTGTTCAATCGCCTTGGCCACCTTCCCCTTCCCGGAGAACGGTTGGATCTGGGCCCGGTCAAAGTCGTGGTTCGACAGACCAATACCAAGCGAATCAAAGAACTTCTGATTGAGCGAAACTAACCATGGTCTGGGTTCTGATCGTCATTCTCGTTCTCATTTCCTTTGTCTTTTCCGGCGTGGAAACTGCGTTGCTTTCAATCACCCGGGCCCGCCTGCGTCATCATGCCGAACAGGGAAATTCCGCCGCCTCCCGACTGATCGCGCTTTTGGAAGAACCCCGGCGCATTCTGCTGGTGACATTGGTCATCAACAATGCCTGTAATATCTTTGCGTTTGGGCTGATCGCGCTTTCTCTCTACCACCGTTTTGGAAGCTGGGGTTTTGTCATGGCCTTCCTCATTTCCCTTCCTCTCTATATTTTATGGATTGAACTGATTCCGAAATCCGTCTTTCGAAATTACCCGTTCGGCCTCCTATCTCGCATGGTGGGAATCCTCGAAGGCCTGGATCTTCTGTTTCGCCCCATTGCCTGGTTGATCAATTCTCTGTTCGGAAGGAATGCCTCGTCTCGCGAACTCGCGGAGAAGAAGTCTTCACTGGATCAGAGCCGGGAAGCGTTTCGTGAGTTAACCACCTCAATTCAAAAGGAAGGCACGCTTGAGGAGGACGAAACCGAACTCATCAAACAGGTGCTCGACTTTGAAGACATCTCAGCTCGTGAGGTCATGTTACCACTGCGTAAAGTCACTGCGATTCCACTGGAGATGCCCTTGGAGACCGTTGTCCAGCTGGCCAAGGACACGAATTTTGATCAGTTCCCGGTCATGTCCAGCAGCGGAGATCTGGTTGGATTGATTCGGGTGATCGAAATTCTTCGGGACGACTCGGAACAAAAGCGCGTCAGCGATTTCATCCGCCGATTGATCCGGTCCTCACCCGACGAGAAAGCGATCCGCGTTCTGGAACGCCTGCGAAGAGCCCGCGTGGAAATTTCGGCAGTATACAGCCCGCGCGGTCGCCCACTTGGAATTGTCAGTTCTCACGACATCGTTCAAGCCATGATGCTTCCCGATGAAAGCTGAGTGAAATTTCTTTGGATGTTGGTGCTGTTCTTCTGATATGTGTGAGCGATGAGCGAACAAAAGTCTCACCCCAACTACTTTGCAGCTCTCTCCATTGAGCTCTTAAAGCTTGCTCCCATTCTGGCCGCGATTTGGATTTCCCTGGAGGCGAATACGCTTTCACGATCCCAGCTCACCAGTTCGGAGGAAGCCCTGCAACGCACCTACGCTCCCCTCCTGATTTCCGAGCAACCGCTGTTTCAGGAGGTGCTCGAAGGAGGAGAGCTTTCCCACGTCGAGTTCTTTGCTCGTGTCGTCAATCTTAGTTCAAATCCTGCCCACAATTTGTCCGCTCAGGTCTATGTTGGTGGATCTTCCACGCTGGAGATTCCGATCACTGCGCCGGTCCTTGCCGGTATCCAGCCGCAGCTCCCTCAGGATATTCGTCTGCGGAGAGACTTTGCCGTTACCGCCCCCGTTTCGAGCGAAAAAGCGGCTGCCATCTTCGACGGTGAGCCGCTCTTGAAGATGGTTTTGGAACACGAAGATCTTTTTGGGAATCGATTTCGCACCAGCCTTCGCTATGAGATGAGAAAGGGCACAAGATCATCCAGCCTCCACCTGATCGAGACCACAACCGAAAGAGTCGAGGACGATGCCATGCCTTCAGATGATGCGGCGCAGTAGCACCTACGCCTGATCCCAGCGCCCATCAATTCGGCGCCACATGGTCCCGTTGGGTCGTTCGTCCTGCAGGCTGGTGGGCAGGCGATGCGGCCTGACCGCGTCATAACTCTGCAGCATCGCGAAGCGAAAAATGGATCCGGGAATTCCAACCGCGGTAAACCCCGGATGACCAGTTGCCGGAAACGGTCCTCCATGATTCATCGCAGCAGATACGGCGACTCCCGTTGGCATTTTGTCATTTAGCAAGCGGCCAACTTTCTGGCGCAAAATCGGTTCCAGTTTGGCGTAGGCCCCATCATCAACATTCCCGGTTTCACTGTAGATACTTCCCGTGAGATTTCCTTCCAGCGCCTTCAGAATTTCGGCGGCCTGGTCGAGATCTGTCGCCACAACAATGAGCGACGCGTTACCAAAGGCTTCGGTCTGCATCGTTTCCGGATCTTCGAGAAATGTTTCGCCACGAACACGAAGGAGCGTATTGGAAACCGAGTAGCGGCTGGAGTCTCCAGGAGCATTCCCAACCAGCACCTCGGCACCATTCTCAACAAGGACGTTAAGATTCCCGCTCAAGGAAGTCTCGACCCCTTTGGAAAGCAGCGTGCCGACCGGAGCTGCCCCAAACCGTTTCGCAATGTCTTGAATCATGGATTCCGTACTCTCCCCATCGAGAACGAGAACCATGCCGGGGTTGGTGCAAAACTGCCCGGTTCCCATCAGACAACTGGTGGTGAACTCCTGAGCCAATGCTTCGGCCCGCTCGGCAATGGCACCGGGCAAGATGACCACCGGATTGACGCTTGAAAGCTCCAGATAAATGGGTTTCCCGGCTCCATCCGCCGCGGCCTTGAGTTTCAGCCCGGCACTCCGACTGCCCGTATAACCCGTTGCTCCAACCCGAGCATCACTCACCAGTTTTTCGCCATCAGCATGCCCGGTTCGGTAAATCAGCTGCACTATTCCAGCTGGCATCCCCGTCGCTTGCGCAGCTTTGTGAGCCTCTTCCGCGAATAGTCGCGTCGTGCCGGGGTGAGAAGAATTGGCCTTGGCAATGACCGGGTTTCCCGCTGCAATCGCCGCCGCAAAATCTCCTCCCGCCATGCTGTTGAATGCGAACGGAAAATTGTTCGGCCCAAAGACACAGACCGGACCAATCGCACGGTAAACGGAGCGAATCCCGGCCTGGGTATCGATCGTTGGCATGGCCCAACTTCCCTCGCGAACCGCATCAGCAGCCTGACGCAATTGGTTGGTAGTCCTCGGCAACTCCGCATCTGCGAGCCGGGGAGAAGCTGGGAGTCCGGTCTCCTGATTGGCCATCTCAACCAGATCGTCTTTTCGAGCTTCGATGTTGGCAGCAAACGCTTCGAGAAACTCCGCGATCTTCTCCGGGGCGGTTCCGAGCAGCTCGTCAAACGCCTCAGAAGCGGACTGCAGCGCGGCATCGCAATCTGCCCATGTGCTGAAGGGGTATTCGTCCGAAAGCGGTGACTTTGTCGCAGGATTTTCGGCTTGGAAGGTGCCTGAGGATTGGGCTTGCCGCCATTCTCCGGCGATCAGAACGGGTTGACTCATGGTGTTGTTTTCGTTGAGGGATCTTCGATTGGCAACCTGACGCCTACTTCTTTTTCGGGCGGAGTTTGGTGATGGGTTTGATCATGACGATTTCGGCATCGTTCTCAAGCTTGGGCCCGGGAGTGGAGCGGCCGTCATCAATGATCTTTTGCAGCATCGCCTTCATCGCCTCCACTCGGTCAGGATGAGCCGCCGCGAGATTGTTCTCCTCGCCGGGATCAACCGAAAGATCGAAGAGTTGGACGGGCGGGAGCCCTGACAGATCCACTCTTCCCGGACGCGGATCGCTCCAACCACCGGACCCAGGGCAGAGGCAAAGTTTCCAATTGCCATCACGGATTGCAAACTGGCCGCCAATGGATTGTGAGACGATGGAATTTCGAATCGGCTCCTTCGCGGATTCCGTGAGGACAGGAAGGAAAGAAACGCTGTCCTCCGCTCCGGTTTCCGGCAACTCCGCACCAACGATTTCTGCCGCCGTAGCGACAAAGTCGAACTGACCAACCAGCTGATCCGTCTTCGTTCCTGCCGCAACCTTCGCCGGCCAACGGACCAGAAACGGAACCCGATGCCCACCTTCGTAGATATCGGCCTTGTGTCCGCGATAAATGAAATTCTGATCATGCCCGGCAGCTTCCAGCTCGGGAATATTGGCCTGCGGAGAGCATCCATTGTCCGTCGTAAACAAAATCAGCGTGTTCTCTGCAATGCCGTTTCGGTCAAGCGACTTCAGCACCTCGCCCACCGTCCAATCAACCTGCATCGTGAAGTCGGCATACACGTTGAGCCCGCTCTTCCCTTTCCATTCTTCCGTCGGCACAATCGGGGTATGAGGAGCGTTGAGCGGAAAATAAATGAAAAACGGCTTCTCCGATTTGGCATGCTCATCAATGAATTTGACCGTCTCTTCCGTGATCTTCGGCAAGACGTCCACCGCCTCGAAGTTGACTCCCGCCGGACCTTTGCGGTTAAACGCTTTTTCAACCGTCGCCAATTCGGTGGGAACGCGATTCCGCACATAAACATAAGGCGGCATGTCGAGGGACGCGCTGATTCCGTAGAAGTAGTCAAAGCCAACGTCATTCGGTCCATTCTGGATTTCACCGGCATAATCGACATCGGCTCCACCTTTAAAACCGCCCGAAAAATTCCCACCGTCATCAGCGCTTCCTCCTCCCTTTAGCGGCCAATCCCAGCCGAGATGCCACTTCCCGATGCAGGCGGTGTGGTAGTCCGCCTCTCTCAGCATGGAAGCGAC
>JBCDHN010000213.1:0-6007 GCA_038749915.1 Verrucomicrobiota bacterium
GTGATGACCTTTGTGCACACCGGTTTCCTCCAAGCGGTCAAGCGACCGATGTATGGATTCGTCGAATCGGTGATCCGTAAAATCATCCTCCCCATGCTGGTCTTCAATCTGTTGGTGAAGGTCTACGAAGTAACCCTCAATCAATTCTGGTTTGGAATGGTTGCCATCAACGTGGTGATGGCCCTGGTGACTGTGGCCTACGGTCAGTTGGTGTTGCGAAAAATGGTCGTTGAAATGCCCCAAAAGGCTCCGGAAGAAGCTCCGGCCGAAAGCTAGAGCAGGATGTCCCGCACGACATGGCCGTGAACGTCGGTTAGTCTGAAATCGCGTCCTTGGTGACGATGAGTCAGTTGCTCGTGGTCGATTCCGAGCAGATGCAGACAGGTGGCGTGAAAATCGTGAACGTGGACGGGGTTTTCGGCAACTCCGAATCCGAATTCGTCGGTTTTTCCGTAGGTGACACCCCCTTTGACGCCACCGCCAGCCATCAGGATGCTGAAGCACTCTTTGTGGTGGTCTCTGCCCGGTGGAGTTTTTGCTCCGGAGCCGGCGTTGTGTTCCTGAACCATCGGTGTGCGTCCGAATTCTCCACCCCAAATCACAAGCGTGTCGTCAAGGAGTCCACGCCGCTTCAAGTCAGTCAGCAGTGCAGCGCAGGCTTGATCCACTTTCTGGGCTGATCTGGGGAGTGCGGTATAGATGCTTTGATGGTGATCCCATCCCTTGTTGAACACCTGAACGAAGCGCACGCCTCGTTCAACGAGTCGGCGAGCAAGAAGACAGTTCTTGGCGAAATCGCCGCCCGGCCCGGTTCCATCGAGACCGTAGAGCTTGAGAATATGGTCGGGCTCGCCTTTGAGGTCTGCCAGTTCGGGAACCGAAGTCTGCATGCGATAAGCGAGCTCATACTGGGCAATCCGGGTTTGGATTTCGGGATCGTGATAGCGATTGAAGGCCAGAGAGTTCAGCTTGCCTATGGTGTCGATGACATCTCCCCGCTGCGATCTGCTGACCCCGGCTGGGTTGTCGAGATAGAAGAGTGGTTTGGTGCCCGTTCGAAACTGGACGCCCTGGTGTTTGGATGGAAGAAAACCACTGCTCCAGGCCGCAGGTCCGGCGTTAGGATGCTGATCCTTCAGCACAACGTAGGATGGAAGATCTTCATTTTCCGTACCCAATCCGTACGATGCCCATGCGCCAAAAGTCGGCCGCCCGAGACGCCCGTGACCGGTATGGAGGAAGAGTTCGCCCGATCCGTGATTGATCTCGTTGGTCTGCATGCTGCGAATCAACGTGAGATCATCAGCAACCCGAGCGAGATTGGGGAACAACTCGGACATCACAAGGCCACTTTCCCCACGTGGGGCGAATTTATACGGCGATTTGATGGCTCGAGCTTCGGGCGTGATGAAGGCGAATTTCTGACCCCGAGTCAATTCTGAAGGCAGGCTCTTGCCATCCCACTTGTCCAACGCAGGCTTGGGATCAAATGTATCCATCTGCGATGGACCGCCGACCATGTGAAGAAAAATGACGCGCTTGGCCTTGGGCGCGTGAGGCATGACATAGGTTTTGCTCGTGGCTGATGCTTTGACCTCCTCCTGCAGCAGATGAGACAGAGCAAGCGAACCGATTCCAAGCGTGCCGTTTCTGAGGAATTGGCGGCGGGCAGGGATGAGATGGTCGGTAGTCATGACTTGGTGATGGTTTCGTCAAGGTTGAGGAGGACTTGCGCGACCGAAAACCAGTTGCCGTGTTTCTGGTAGATGGCGATCAGCGCTGCCACTTCGGATTGGGAGGGACGTCGGGCCAAAGCGCGACGAAAAGCGGAGATCACCCTGGTTTGGTCGTTGCCTGGAACCCTCTCAATCCAAGCTTCAAACTCACGAGCGGCATCAACATAGATTGGATCGTTGAGCAGATTGAGCGCCTGAACCGGAGTGTTGGAGCGATCCCGCTTTGTGACACAGGCCGAACGGTTGGAGCCGTCAAAGTTTAAGACCATCGGATTCGGATTTCCACGTCTGAGAAACGTGTAAAGACCACGGCGATGGCGATCCTCTCCATCGGAGGTAGGGTAGAAGGTGTCGTCTGCACCCGAGATCTCTTTCCATAGCCCCGCTGGCTGTGGCGGATAGACCGCTGGCCCTCCGAATTTGTCGGAAAGCTGTCCGGAAATGGCAAGCAGGTTGTCGCGGATCAGTTCGGCCGGAAGCCGAAATCGTGGACCTCTGCCAAGCCACTGATTCGAAGGATCTTTCGCGATTTTGGCCGATGAAACCGCCGCCGTCTGGCGGTAGGTGGAGGACATCACGATCGTTTTGATCAGTTGTTTCATCGACCAGCCCCCCTCAACGAATTCGAGCGCCAGCCAGTCGAGCAAATCCGGATGAGTCGGATGCGGGCTCTGATATCCAAAGTCTTCGGGCGTAGAGACGATTCCCTGACCAAAAATCTCAGCCCAGAATCGATTGACGGTAACGCGAGCGGTAAGCGGATTCTCTGCGTCCACAAGCCACTGCGCGAGGCCAAGCCGATTCATCGGATACTCGGGATCGAGCGGGTGAAGCACGCTTGGAACCCCGGGTTTCATCGGCGCACCGGGGCTGGTGTAATCGCCACGGATGAAAAGATTCGTGGGAACATAGTCTTCCTGATCCTTCATGATCATGGTGCGCGGAGCGAGGGTGTCTCGCGTGTCCTTGAGCATGTCCAAGGCCTTTTCATAGGGGCCGGTGAAAGGGTGATCGTAAAAGAGCAGGGCCTCAACATTGCGTTTTTCATTGTCACTGCGCTTCTCGGCTGGGATTTTAAGCATTTGATAACCTCCGCGCAGATTCCACGGGAAACGCTCCCAGGGAATGCTTTCGCCCCTCCCTGATGCGAGGAACTCCTTTTCCCAGCCGGGTTGCTCTGCGAGGGCCCATGGCTTCGCTTTTTCGAGCGCAGCCTTCTCGAGTGTCATCTGTTCAATGATCTCCATGACACGAGCACCATCTTCTGGCGATGCGACCACCGGGAGATCGGCACCGACGAAGAGTTTTTTAAACATGGCTTTGCCTTTTTGGGCAACCTCGGGAACTGCCTGATTAAAGTAAGCGTAAAGCTGGTAGTAGTCGGTTTGGGGAATTGGGTCAAATTTATGGTCATGACATTGGCAACACTCCATCGTCATGCCGAGCCACACTTGGCCGGTGGTGCTGACGCGGTCATGCAACACATTGGCACGCACTTCCTCGACCTTGGTGCCTCCCGAAAAGTTGGTCGGAACATTCCGGTGAAAACCGGTGGCGATGAGCTGCTCGCGCGTGGGATTGGGCAAGAGATCACCCGCAAGTTGTTCGATTGTGAATTGATCGAACGGCAGGTCGGCGTTCAGGGCGCGGATGACCCAGTCACGATAGGGCCACATCGAACGGAGGTCATCGTGCTGATAACCATTCGAATCCGCATAACGAGCGAGATCAAGCCAGTGTAGGGCCCACTTTTCACCGAACTTTGGTGAATCAAGGAGGTGTTCAATGAACGCTTCGTAGTTCACCTCTGAAGGATCTCTTTCAAACGCCGCAACTGCCTCAATGGTTGGTGGGAGGCCGATCAGATCGAGTGAGAGACGTCGGATAAGCACTGCAGGTTCCGCTGGAGGTGAAGGTTGGAGGCCGTGTTCGGTGAGCCGTCGCTGGATGAAATGGTCAATAGGATTACTTTGGTGCCAATCAACCGGCTTGATCTTGGGCGGCTTTGGTCGGTCGGGTTTTACGTAAGCCCAGTGTTGCTCGTAGTGGGCTCCGGTATCGATCCATGCGCGGAAGGTTTCGATTTCCTCCGCAGAGAGTGGGGCACCCTTCGGTGGCATTCGGTCATCAGGATCGTTAGTGATGATACGTTCGATTAAGTAGCTGAGTTCGGGATCACCCGGCACGATCGCTTCGAGCTCAATCGCGTTGTCTCGATGATCAAGTCGCAGTCCCGCTTTGCGAGAAGCTCCGTCGGGACCATGACAGTTGAAGCATCTGCTTGAGAGAATCGGACGGATGTCGCGGCTGAAATCGACCGTTTGCGTTTCAGCCGCGAGTCCAACAGCGATCGCAGAAAGCGCGTATGTCACTGTTAGGATTGAAGATTTCATCGACTGTTACGAAGGGGTTGGTTTTGCAGATTATAGGCATAGAGAAGCTGAAATTAGGCAAAAAAAATGGTCTAACCGCAGACTCGGGGAGTGTCGGCGAGATCTTGACGAAGTGGATCCGCGGTGTCTGATCCTCCGAACCAAGGGAAACTGGCCAGCTATTTCGGTTTGGTGCCTCCGGGGCCGTCCCCCTGAGTAGGAGCTTGGTCAGCAGTCATTGGCTCCCGAACCTCCAACTCTCGAAGAATGACATTGCGCCAACGGCACTTTGCGCCTGGGGCCCACCGCTCACGTTTGGGACTGTCATGAACCTCAAGGCCAATGTGACCCTTCCTGCCAATTCGCTCGAAAATGGCTTCTGCATCATAGCCGGGGACTTGGTCGGCCAAGGTCGCGGTATCGAGTTTGGCAATGGCGACACCATTGATCCAGGTCTCGATCAAGGGGAGGTGCCCCGTGCAACGAATCTTGATCTCATTCCAATCGTTCGGTTTCCAAACTGTCAGAAATTCCTCCAGAGAGGCGGCGTAGTCCGTCTTGAATTGCCCGCCGGGGAACTTCAGGGCATCGGGGGCTCCCGGCCGAAGGTTAGCGATCCGGTTTCCCGGTTTTTCATCGCCATCGAACACGAAAGGGTAGGCAAAGAACATCCCGACACTGTTTCCAAAGACGCCTCCAATCGTGCCATTGGGCCGGTTATCCACCAGAACCTGGAACCCGACGGAGCCTAACCGATGTGCTCGAACCATGATTCCGGTATCGATCGGATAATCCGGGTTTGCCTCCAACGTCAACTCGAAGTCGCCATACGTCTTTTCGGACATAAGGTAGGAGCCAGCGATGGAGCCTGGCATCTGGCCGCCGGTGATCACTCCGTTTTTCGCCTCCCAGACACCAAGATTGTTTACTCGCTCGCGATCGACTACTCGATTGGTTTGCCCGTCGCTCGCTTTATAGTGGTTTATCACTTCTTCGTAGAGTTGAGCTGTGGGCATTTTAGCAAAACGTTCGCTTCTGGGAACATAAACGCGCGGGGTAGCGAACCATCCGTTGAGAGTTTGTCCGTCGAACATTTCAATCGGTTGCCCGCGCTTTAGAAAGGTTGGTTCTTTGAGCCTTGCCTGCCTCTCCTTTCGAATTTGGACTGACAATTTTTCTTCCCCGGGCTGACTCACGGTTCCCCCAGAACCAATCACTTGATCGAGAATGAGGGTCTTGCCGTCGTAGGGACCGCTGCGGAACGCGGTGACTTGGATTTTGCTGATCCGTTTCAAGTCGGCCTTGCCCTTTGACCATCGAGGTTTGGAAAATGAAGCTAGCGGAGCTGTAATCTGCAGCCACTTCTCTTTGGATCCAATGGTTGAAAAAGGAAAGACGCTCGTGCCGTTGTCAGCGCTGTGAAGCTGGAAATTGAACTGACTTTCCACGTCCGTTTTGATCCAAAACGAGATCCTTGCGGAAGCCGAGAGGTCGACTGCCGAAACGGGGAATCCAGTTCCAAAGAATTGGGGTGCGTCTGCCGCTGAATCCACCAAGGTCTTGGCCGCCCAGTCGCCACCGCTTTCAGGTCTGTCTCTAACGAGAGTAACCTGCGCTTGGTGAGTCGTGTTGTTTCCGGCAATGAAATTTTCATCCTCAAAGTCTGCAACCATCAGAGGAAGTTCGCCCTCTGAGTCGGCTGCCTGCGATGCAATCCCCAGTACGAAGACGAAGAAGAGAGAGACAATAAAACGCGTTTGCAGACGAACAAAAAGATTAGTCATTTCCGCCAGGATCGTGAGCTGGGGTGGGGGGAGCAAGTGTGAGCACCCTGACTTGATAGTAGCCGTTTTCGGGATTGCCGTAGGCGTTGACGCTGATGGTTGAGCGGTCCTGCGA
>JBCDHN010000214.1:0-5973 GCA_038749915.1 Verrucomicrobiota bacterium
CCGGTGGCCGCGATTCGACAAATCCATCTTGGCGAAGTCGAGCCGATTCCCGCCCAATTGATCTACGCGGACTGGAAGCGAGAAGCCCCTCGCGAGCCGGTCATCCCCCGAAAAGGTGCCCCGGGAACTCAGTCTCAGCTGATCGGGAAGGCAGCCCCACCCTTTGAACTGCCGCTTCTTTCCGGAGAGACCTTTTCACTGGCGGAAGAACGGGGAAGCTTCGTCGTTCTCGAATTCTGGGCCACTTGGTGTGGTCCCTGCCAAGCCGCTTTCCCGGAATATATTGAGGCCATGGAAGAACTGAATTCGGACGAAGTTCGCTTTGTCACCGTCAACCAGGCAGAACCGGCCGCAATCGTGAAACCCTACCTGGAACGGCACAACTGGAACTTTGAAGTGGCACTCGACTCACGGGAATCGGTGGCTCGCAAGTACGGAGTTCAGGGGATTCCTCACACTGTTCTGATTGACCGGGAAGGGAAGGTTGCCTGGGTTCAAACCGGTTTTGTCCCGGGAGTTGGCGACGAGCTCAAAAACGTGATCAGTGAGCTTCTCAACCCTGAAGAAGAAGCGTTCCCGGAGCCCTCCGTAAACTGACCAAGACCGGCAGCAATCCCTTATTCTGCCGAAAACTCGGCATAGGCTTCGGCAACTTTGGCGGCTTTTTCGTCGCCGTCGTGGAAGAGGACCCGATAGCGTAATGCGAAGGAATCATCGGCCTTCAGCTCAAAGGTGCCGTCTTCCAACTTCGCAACACTGCTCATTCCAAAAGGGTTCGCCGTAAACAAGCCGTAGCCCCGAACATGCCAGGGCGTTGGATGACGCATATTGGAAGGATGGTCCAGAATCGCTATCCCGACATGACTGCCGTCCACCGGGCCATTGAAATCACACCACTCCGCTCGCTTGCCCCAAGCGTCGCCATCCCGATCGCCCAAACTGTTCACAATCGTTCCACCCTGCTTGGCTTCGACGCACATGCTATGCGCGACCCGCACGTTGAACCCGGAGTCCTTGGCATCCCCAATCTCCACTCCTTCGGGCCCTCCGGTGAACTCAAGCGTTGCATCGACCACCCGAGCTCCGGTTTCCTTATCTGTGGAAAATTGAAAGGTTCGGACGTCCGTCATCATCAGCGCTCCGGCATTGTCTCGATAGTCATTCGAAACCACCAACACTGCGGAACTTCCCTCCGATTCGGCTTTTTTCACCGCAGTGTGAACGGTTGAACCGAGCCCTTTGAGCCGTTTCTCCAGCTCGTCAGGTTTCTTTTTGGCATAGCGCTCCTCCAGAGTCATTTTTTCATGCCAGGTGTCGTAGCCATTCAATTTCTGATGGCCGAACCAAAACGAACGATGATGCGGGTGATCCTGTTTTTCCCCCTCCACATCCTTCATCGGATAAGCTCGCGTCATCTCCTTGCCGCTGGGACCAATGACCGGCCAGAAATACGGTTTGTTGGTGCCTTCTCCGAAGTGATACTTGGTGAAGAGGGCGCCATCGATCGACACTTCCACTCCATCATCAACGGTTTGAATCGAAAATTCAGCGGCCTGGACCCAACTCGCCAAGAGCACGGAGATCGTAAGAAGAGGGGTTAACTTCATGAAGATACCTTTTGGAGGGAGATCGCCGTTTTTGCAATCGCTCTTCCTGCCCATTTTCCGAAGCGCCCTAACCTTCGCTACCCTTGCCGCCCCCCGGCAAGTCTTCCAACTTGTGACGCCGCGTTTCTTCGATGAACTCGCGGATCCCTTTAAGATCAACCGCCGAAGTCTCCTTCAAATATTCGCGGACCTCGTCGGACATGGGGCGACCAGCCTCCGCTGCATGCGGTGGCACAGGATTGCCAACCTGAGGAGCCGGGGTTGAAGCGGCCGCGAGGGAAACTTCGTGAGCCTGATGATTCAGCTCAGCCTGCTTTCTCACTGCATTCTGCTTCTCGCGGAAAAATCCCACGACAAAGCCGAGCAGGGCAAACAGCAAGGGAACCGCGTAGAGAACCACCGAAGGTAGGATTTTGAAAAGCCGGGTCGCGTCTCCCTGAAAAAATGCAAAGCCGCTCGCTACCGTCAGCAAAAGAGAGGCGACGTAAAACAGGGCGGCATATACAAATCCAGTGGTCATGAACTCAACGAATTAGACGCAGATTGAGCAAAAACGTGTCTACAAATGTGCGGCAAATCCAAGATCTTGCAACCCATACTCCAAAATCAGGTCGCTCCGGGGCAATTGAAGGACGAATCAACGCCTCAGACCTTCCAAATCTCCGCATGACAAACCGCCCTACCTTGCTAAGGTCGCGCCGAAATCCCCGCAAAAAATTAGAAAAACACACCTAAATATCGACTGATTCGATGGCTACCAAATACGTATATTCCTTTTCCCCCTCCGGCTCCGATGGGGATGGCAAACAAAAGCCCCTCCTCGGCGGAAAAGGAGCAAACCTCGCCGAAATGTGCAACATTGGCCTCCCTGTTCCCGGCGGCTTCACTCTCAGCACCGAGGTCTGCACTGCCTACTACGACAACGACAAGAACTACCCTGAGGAACTCGACCAACAGGTCAAGGACGCGGTAGCCAAGCTCGAATCCGATCAGGGCAAAAAGTTCGGCGATGTCGATAATCCACTCCTCGTTTCGGTTCGCTCGGGCGCCCGGGAATCGATGCCCGGCATGATGGACACGATTTTGAACCTCGGAATCAACGATCAGGTGGTGGTCGGTCTCGCCAACAAGACCGGTAACGAGCGTTTCGCTTGGGACAGCTACCGTCGCTTCCTGCAAATGTATGGCGACGTCGTGATGGGCGTTCAAGCTGGCGAAGGCGAAGATCACGAGCCTTTTGAAGCCGTGATCGATGGCCTCAAAGAAGAGGTTGGTGTGACGGAAGACAACGATCTCACCGCCGAGAACTTCAAGGAACTGGTTTCCCGATTCAAAGCCCTCATCAAGGAGCGCACCGGCGCAGAATTTCCGGAGGATCCCATGGATCAACTTTGGGGAGCAGCTGGCGCTGTCTTCGATTCCTGGCAGAACGATCGCGCCATTGTCTATCGCCGGAAATACGACATCCCTGCGGAATGGGGCACAGCCGTGAACGTCCAGGCGATGGTCTTCGGAAACAGCGGCAACACATCCGGAACCGGAGTGGCCTTCACCCGCGACCCTGCCAACGGCAAGAAGGAATTCTTCGGTGAATACCTCATGAACGCCCAGGGCGAGGACGTCGTCGCAGGTGTTCGCACACCAAAGCAGCTGGCCGAGATGGTCGAAGACATGCCCGAAAGCCACAAGCAACTCGGCGAAGTCTTCCACAAGCTCGAAGCACACTTCAAAGATGTGCAGGACGTCGAGTTCACCGTTGAAGATGGAACGCTTTACATGCTCCAAACCCGCAACGGAAAACGCACCGGACTTGCGGCCCTCAACATCGCTTGCGACCTGATCGAAGAAGGTCTCGTCGACGAAGATCAAGCTTTTGGCCGGATCCCGGCGGACGACTTGGAGCAACTGCTCGCGCCGATCTTCGACGCCAAGGCTGAAGCGGCTGCTGACACCATCGGCACCGGCCTCCCTGCTGGCCCCGGTGCCGCCACCGGCAAAATCTACTTCAACGCCACCGACGCAGTGACTGCTGCTGAAAAAGGCGACAATGTGATTTTGGTCCGCATCGAAACGTCTCCTGAAGATTTGCGCGGGATGATCGCGGCCAAGGGAATCCTCACCTCCAAGGGCGGATCTTCCTCACACGCTGCACTCGTCGCTCGCCAAATGGGCAAAGTTTGTATTTGCGGTGCCACCACCATTCAAATCGACTACGAAGCCAAAACCGTGACCGCGGGTGGCGTCACCCTCAAAGAAGGTGAAGACATCTCCATCAACGGCACGAACGGAAACGTTTATGCTGGCAGCATTTCGACCGCTCCATCCGAGATCATTCAGGTGCTCGTCGACAAGACGCTCGACCCAAGTGAGTCCGCTCTCTACGCCAAGTGGGAGAAGCTCATGGCATGGTGCGACAAGACCCGCAAACTCGGTGTCCGCACCAACTCTGACGATCCTGAGCAGGTCAAGCGCGCCATCGGGTTCGGTGCTGAAGGCATCGGCCTGACCCGGACCGAGCACATGTTCTTCGAAGGCGACCGGATTGACGCCGTTCGCGAAATGATTCTCGCCGAAACGCTCGAAGCGCGCAAAACCGCTCTCGCGAAGCTCCTTCCTTACCAGCGCGAAGACTTCACCGGCATCTTCGAAGCCCTCGAAGGTCGCCCCGCCACGATCCGCCTCCTCGATCCACCGTTGCACGAATTCCTGCCTCATACCGATGAGCAGAAGAAGGACCTCAGCGGCAAAATCGGCGTCAGCGTCGAGAAGATCAACGAGCGTTGCGATGCTCTTCACGAGTTCAACCCCATGCTCGGTCACCGCGGTTGCCGTCTCGGAATCGTGTATCCCGAGATCACTGAAATGCAGGCCCGCGCCATCTTTGAAGCTGCTGCTGACGTCAAAGCCAAAGGCATCGACGTGAATCCTGAAGTCATGGTTCCACTCGTCGGCTACAAGCGCGAGCTTGAACTTCAGGCCGAAGTCATTCACGCAACTGCGGCTGAAGTGAAGAAAGAAAAAGGCGTCGAGTTTGACTACCAGGTCGGCACCATGATCGAGCTTCCTCGCGCGGCCCTGACCGCCAACGAGATCGCCGAAGTCGCCGACTTCTTCAGCTTCGGAACCAACGACTTGACCCAGACCTGCCTTGGTCTGAGCCGAGACGATTCCGCTGGCTTCATGGGCGACTACCAGGAGAACGACGTCTTCGCCAAGAACCCGTTTGCAGCCATCGACCAGGACGGCGTTGGCCAACTCGTTCAAATGGGCGCCGATCGCGGTCGCAGCACCAAGCCTGATCTCAAGCTTGGAATCTGCGGTGAGCACGGCGGTGAGCCCAGCTCCGTGAAGTTCTGCCATCGCGCGGGACTGAACTACGTGAGCTGCTCCCCGTTCCGGATTCCGATCGCCCGGATGGCAGCTGCGCAGGCAGTTTTGGACGAGAAAAAGTCCTAGGCCTCTCGCGGAGTCTAACCACCAACTTTGAAAGCCCTGTCGACTTCGGTCGTCAGGGCTTTTCTAGTTATTTCCGACTTGGGGAGGCCGACAGGATTGCTCAAATCGGGAATCTGTGATGTTGCAATCACATTCGGACCTCTCCAAACTGCGACATGAGCCCCGCACGGCCGCGCATCGCCTACCTGTTTAGTCGCTACCCAATCATTTCGCAGACGTTTTGCGACAACGAAATCCTGGGACTTGAAGACGCGGGTTGGGATCTGGTGATCGGTTCGCTCAATCCCCCACAGGAGGATTTTCGACATCGGCGCCTCGATACGTTGCGTGCTCCGGTGATCTACTCGCCTCCATCGGCGGTGTTGCGCGAACTGGAGGCGAATGCGACGGCGGACAAGAGCTGGCCCCAGGAATTGATCGATGATCACGCCCGCCGCTTGGGCGAAAGCACGCGTCCCGAGCTGCGCTGCCGCAACGCGCTTGGAGTGGCGCAGGCTTTTCGGCGTCTCGGCGTGGAGCACGTCCACCTGCACTTTGCCAATCGGGCCGCCCACTCTGCCATCTTTCTCACGCACCTAACCGGTATCCCCTTCTCGTTCACGCCGCAGGCTCAGGATTTTCTCATCGACATCGAGCCGGAATTGCTGGCGGAGATTTGTCGGGAAGCGGCATTCGTCATCGCGCCCTGTGATTATGCGAAGGCAAAGCTGGGAGAAATGTGCCCGGACTCAGCGGACAAGATGTTTAGGGTCTACAACGGCATTCCTCCGGCGAGCTATCCGGAGTCCAAACCAGCTCCATCGGAACAACGGGTTCGCGTCGTGAGCTGCGGCCGGCTGATTGAGTTCAAAGGATTTCAACATCTGATCGCCGCCTCGGCTCTCGCGGCGAAACAGTCGGTACGAGTCGA
>JBCDHN010000215.1:0-5966 GCA_038749915.1 Verrucomicrobiota bacterium
ATTTCTGAAATTGATTATCGAAAATCTGGAAATTCAAACAGAGGTTCTGAAAAAGGATTGACGAAAAACGCGTTTTCTGGTTTCTGGGTCTCAGTTATGAAATCGATAGTTGCCACGTTTGCAGTGGCTCTCCTTGGTACCGCTATGGTTCAGGCAGGGCCCTATATTGATAAAAACCCCCCAATCATTGACGTTTGTGATTGCTACCCTCCTGGCTTGCAGGTTGGTGGCTTCGTAGGCGGATACTTCCCTGACAGCAGTGTCGAGGAAGAAGCAATTGGCGGTGGTATCACCCTTGGCTATTTCTTCACCGACCGCATCGGTTTGGATTTAAGCTATGGCGTTTATGACACGGAACCTGATGAGACTCACATGGCGACCTTGGATTTGGTCTACCGTTTGTTTATCAACGACCTGAACTGCTTTTCACCTTACCTCCTTGCTGGTGGCGGTGGCGTCTTCAACGACCTCAACCGCGGCCTTTACCGGGCAGGCGGTGGAGTTGAGATGCGCTTCGAAGGTCGGAACTGCTGGGGACTCTTCCTCGACGGAACCTTCAACTGGCTTGCCGATGGTGGTGACGATCCAGTCGTTGCTCGCCTTGGATTCCGCATTCCGTGGTAACCTGAATTTTAACCCCTCAACACATTTTCGCTTGAGAAGTCGGGGTCGTGAGGCCCCGGCTTTTCGCGTTTCAGTGACATTTCTCTTTGCCTCTCTGCCCTTGAATCTGGAATCGGCAGGTGCCACGATGCTGCCTTATGAAGACCCCATTTGCCTCTCTTCTTCTCTTTTCAATCTGGCTTGGTGCCCCCGCTTTATTTGCCAAGAATCCAGCCTTTGCCCCCGTTGTTGATGACCCTGCTTTGCCGCGGGTGCTTTTGATCGGCGATTCCATTTCCATCGGCTACACCGTTCCCGTTCAGCAGTTGTTGGCAGGGAAGGCGAATGTTCATCGCATTCCGACGAACGCCGGTCATACAGGAATGGGGATCACAGGACTGCCAAAGTGGTTCGACAAATTGGGCAAAGACTGGGATGTCATTCACTTCAACTGGGGGCTGTGGGATCTCTGTTATCGCAATCCAGAAGCCAAGACTCAAGGGAAGCGAGACAAGGTTCACGGGGAGCTGACTCACAGCGTGGATCAATACGCGGCCAACCTGGAGAATCTCGTCGCGTCATTGCAGTCAACCGGAGCAAAGCTCATCTTTGCAACCACCACTCCGGTCCCGGAAGGCGAGATCGGGCGCAAAGTCGGCGATGATCTTCGCTACAACCGAGCTGCCGTTGAGTTGATGGAGCGTCATGAAGTTGTGGTCAATGACCTTCACGCGGTGATGGCTGGAAAGATGGATCAATACGGCGTCAAGCCGGGGGACGTTCACTTCAAGCTTGCCGGAAGTCAGCTACTGGCGGCTCAGGTTGCGGAACACATTTCTCAATCTCTCGGTGGTTCTGGTGCTGATTCGATCGCGTTGTTCGACGGGTCCAATCTGGATCAATGGCAGTTTGCGGAAAACTCCTGGGAGATTCTTGAGGATGGCTCGGTCGTCTGTCGGATGAAAGAGGGCGTCGACAAAAAGGGGAATGCAAAGACTGTCGGCATGGGGAATATCTGGTCGAATCAGGAATTCTCTGATTTCGATCTGACGCTCAGCTACAAGTTGTCGGTTGGTGCCAACAGCGGAGTCTTCTACCGGGCGGACATGGACAATCCGGTTCAGGGCGGATTCGAAGTCCAACTGATGGACAACGAGGGATTTCAGAAAACGCATGGTGTGAAAGACGCCCGGAAATTGAACGGATCATTCTACGATGGCAAAGCCCCGTCTCATGATCCTTCCCATCCGCCGGGCGAGTGGAATCAGCTGCGGTTGACCTGTGATGGACCCAGGATCCAGATCGCGATCAATGGCGAGCAGGTGATCGATGTGAATGTGGATGATTGGGATACCGCTGGTCAAAATCCTGACGGCACCACCAACAAGTTCAAAACTGCCTTCAAAGATCTTCCGCGCACCGGCCGCATCGGTCTGCAAAATCACGGGCAGGTAGTCTGGTTCAAAGATATCGTGATTCGTCCTTTGTAGGGATTTTTCAACTCCAACGCGAACGTTCCCCGTTTGTTTTCGTCTTAGTAATATCCATCAGCGTCCCATGGCAGGCAATTCGCATCCACAGCATCCCAAAGTCGATCAGGTTCCGATCCTGGTTGGCATCATTGGTCATCGTGACATTCCTGAAGCCGATCACCCTGAATTGGAGAAGAAGCTGCGTTCGGTTTTTGCCTCTCTCCGAAAGAGCTACCCGAACACCACGATCTATGCCTTAACCGCATTGGCGGAGGGAGCCGACTCCATCGGTGCGCGGGCGGCGATGGCCGAGAATGTGCCGATCATCGCACCCTTACCGATGGTGGCTGACGACTACAAAAAGACATTCAGCTCGCCGGGAAAGGCCTCGGAGTTGGATCATTTCATGACCCAATCCATGTGCATGGTCATGCCTTCCCACAGCGGCAAAGAAGATACGATAGACCATCAGTTTGCGCGCGCCGGGGCGGCCGTGGTGCAATACTCACACATCGTGATTGCCCTGTGGAACGGTCAGGATTCCGGACTCGAAGCAGGCACGTCTTACCTCATTCGTCATGCCATCAAAGGGATCCCAATGGACCTGGTTTACGATTTGGAAGGCTCCTATCCGTCTCCCCTTGACCCGATTGCTACCGCGATGGTTCGACAGCTGCCTGTTACTCGAACCTCGAACCCTGGATTCTCAGAAATTGGCGATTTCGGCGATGATGTGGATCCTGGAAAGTTCGACGAACTGGAGTTCACCCGCAGCGACAAACCAAAACTCCGGCTGACGCATTCGCAGAAGCGGATGTTCGATCACTTCGAATCGTTCAACCGGGACATTTGCAAGTGGCGACCAGCTTCAGGAACCTGGGTGGACGCTGCGATCAAGGAGGCCAAGGGGAAATTTCATCCCTTGATCGAGCAAGGAGAGAATGTCGAACTTCCGAAGGGGTTGGAAGTGCTGCGCGAGAGGTTCGCCATGGCCGATTGCCTGGCCAGCCACTATCAAAAGCGCCGCCATTGGCGGATCACTCGTTACGTCGTCGTTCTGGCGGCCTTGATTGCCTTCGTGCACCAGATCATTGGTTCGAACCTGCCGGTTGCTGAATTGCTGAGTCCACCTGCTGGTTGGGCCAGCTCCCTGCCTGGAAACGACCTGCTCGACTACGAGAAAAACTGGCCCTTCATCGGCTATGCCCTGCTTTTGATGTTTGCTTATGGGGTCGTTTTTTACGCAAGGCTGCGACGGTGGCAGGCGCGATACCTTGACTATCGAACCATTGCCGAGGGCGCCAGAATCCAGTTCTTCTGGCTCATCGCCGGGATTCGAACGCCAGTGGTAAACTTCTTTTTGCGCAAGCAACGGGACGAGCTGGAATGGATTCGGGGCGTCTTGAGAATGTGGTATCTTCGTGCCGTGGTCGATGGAGGAGTGATTCGTGATGCTCATCCCGATCAAGCTGCCTTGATTGAAAAACATTGGATTCGTGACCAGCGACGTTACAGCAACAAAACCGCGCTCCGTGCCAGCGTGATTGACGGGACCTTGAGTGTGCTCGCCATGCTTTTCCTCGGCATCCTTGTTGTAACCATGATCACCAAACCCTTTCTCTCCAAAGCCGATATCGAACACTTTCTTGTCCTCGGTACGGCGACGGCCGGGGCGCTGGTGTTGCTGGTATCCTCACTGCGTTACTTTCTCGGGTATCGCGAAATCCATAAGGCGAACACGCGGATGATGGTCCTGTTTTCCGACGCGGATAAATTCTACGATCCGACTGACGGGATTCAGGATGACGAACGTGCGATCCTGGAAGATCTTGGCCGGGAAGCGTTGACGGAAACCGGTGACTGGCTTCTCTCCAACCGAAATCGGAAGGTCAATCTGCCCAAGGCATCCTAACCCTTTGTCCCAATGAGGCTTCCGTTCTGGATGAGAAATGTTTTCGCAATACTTCTGGCTTTGGGGCTTTCGTTTTCTCTGCTGGCGCAGGAGCCCGACAATCTGAGCTCTGGGAATCTCGTCGCCTGGTGTATTGTTCCGTTTGATGCGAAAAAGCGTGGGCCGGCCCAACGAGCTGCGATGCTCAAGGAACTGGGAATCACGCGCTGTGCTTATGATTGGAGGAAGGAACATGTTCGTCAGTTCGAAGAGGAAATTCAGGCATATCAAAAACAAGGGATCGAATTTTTTGCGTTTTGGGGTGGTCATGAGGAAGCCTTTCGCCTTTTCGAAAAGTATGATCTGCAGCCTCAGGTGTGGCGGACGTTGAAGAGTCCGAAGGAAGAAAGCCAGGAGGAAAAAGTGGAAGTCGCGGCGCAGGCGATGAAAGAATTGGCGCAATCAACCCAAGCCATCGGATGCAAGTTGGGGCTCTACAATCACGGTGGTTGGGGAGGGGAACCGGCAAACCTGGTTGCGGTCTGTCTTCGGCTTCGGGAAATGGGCTTTGCTCACGTTGGTATTGTCTACAATTGGCATCATGGTCATGGTCGCATCGCGAGCTGGGCAGAGGATCTGGCCTTGATGCAGCCTTACCTGCATTGCCTCAACTTGAATGGGATGAATGACGATGCTGATCCAAAAATCCTCGCGCTCGGGCAGGGCGCTCATGAACAAGAGATGCTGCAAGTTGTGATTGAGAGCGGATATCGCGGTCCCATCGGGATTCTTGATCACCAAAAAGAGTTAGACAGCAAGATCGCACTTCAGGCGAATCTGGATGGCCTCGCTGTGCTGAAGGCAAAGGTTGGGAAGTAAAACCGTGGAATTAACTCGAGGAGCTTGATTGCGGCATGGTCGTCTCGACCACGGCTGCTCCGATTGAATCACCAAACACGTTGGTTGCGGTCCGGAAACGATCCAGGAACCAATCGACCGGTAGAATCAAGGCAATGTATTCCGTGGGGAGATCGACCGCTCGCAACACGATCAGCATGGTAATGAGGCCCGCTTCCGGAATTCCTGCTGCTCCAATGGCTGCCAGAGTTGCAGTGATGGCAACGACCACCTGCTGACCAAATCCCAGATCCTGACCAATGGCTTGCGCAATGAAGAGGACCGCAGCGGCTTCGTAGAGGGCGGTTCCGTCCATATTGATGGTGGCACCTAACGGTAGTACAAACTCGGTTGATTCCCGTGAAACCTTTGCCTTCTCAATTGCCGATTTCATCGTGATTGGCAGGGTGGCTGAAGAACTGGCGGTGGAAAAAGCCGTCAGGAGCGCCTGACTCATGTGGAGCATGAACCGATAGGGATTCCGTTTGGTGATGAACCAGAGAATGAGGGGCAAAGTGACACAGAAGTGGAATCCCAGTCCGACAATCACCGTGCCGACAAATCGACCGATTTGCGTGAGTTGCTCGACGAATTCACCCTTGTGTTCGGCTTCTCCAAAGCGGGCGGCGACCAGGCAAAAAATGCCGACGGGCGCCAATTTCATGAGCAGGAGAATCACCTTCATCAAGGCGGTGTTGCTCTGCTCAATCAGATTGATCAGCCCATCAACCTGCTTGCCCATCGTCGTGAGGACTCCGGCAAAAACGATGGAAAAGACGATGAGCGGAAGCAGTTCCATCTCCATCGCTGCTTTGAAGAGGTTATCGGTTACCAACATCAGAAAGAGGTTCTCGATAATGTCGCCGATGTTTTGCTCGCGAGCTTCGCCTGGGGGAAGTCCGCCGAGCACCGTGCCCACCTCATCCATGGTTAAACCGGTCTCTTCCGAGATGCTTTTGGCGACGAGATAGCGAGGTGACTCTTTGTCGACCGTGCCTCCCCCGATCTCAGCGACCTTTTCCGGATCAACAGCTCCGCCTGGTTGCATCATGTTGACCACAATCAGCCCTACGAATACGGCCAGCACCGTCGTGCAAAGATAA
>JBCDHN010000216.1:0-5962 GCA_038749915.1 Verrucomicrobiota bacterium
CCCGGTTCTACACGGAAGACGACCGTGGATTGACCTTGCCGAGCCACTCAGAGCATCGCATCGTTTCAATGGTTGATTTGGAATCTTCCGGCTGAACATCGGGCGCTGTGAACCTGAAATCCCGTAGCGGAAGTCGTCAGACTTTCGATGCTATCGTTCAACAAGGGACACGGATTGCAGTCCCTCCAGATTGGGAAAGAAGCTTTGAAGCGATTAGCCCCGGATTGAGTGCAACGACATCCAGCGGACGCAATCAGCAAGCCAAGTCGATCCCGGCAGGGATCGCAGCCGACGCGGGGAAATCTGAAACGTGCACAGAATGATCAACACGAATGGCCTCGGCGGCTTGGCTGGGAGTCACTGACGGCCAAAAAAACCGGCCGAGCCTTGCGGCTCGACCGGCTGAGTTTTGGTATTGCTGTTTGAAAACCAAATAAGGAGGCTTACATCATGCCGCCCATGCCGCCGCCCATGCCGTGGTCATGGCCGCCAGCTTCCGGAGCAGGTGGCTCAGGAATGTCGCTGATGAGACATTCGGTGGTCAAAAGAAGACCAGCGATTGAAGCTGCGTTCTGAAGAGCGCTGCGAGTCACCTTCGTAGGATCAACAACTCCTGCGGAGACGAGATCTTCGAAGTTGGCGGTTGCTACGTTGTAGCCTTCTCCGCCGGTGCCGTTCTTGACCTTCTCAACAACCAAAGCGCCTTCAACTCCGGCGTTGGCTGCCAATTGGCGCAGAGGAGCTTCGATTGCTCGTTCAACAATTTTGGTTCCGGTCAGCTCGTCACCTTTGACGTTCTTGACTTTGCCAACATTGGCCTGAGCACGAATCAGAGCGGTTCCACCACCAGGAACGATGCCTTCTTCGACGGCAGCGCGGGTAGCGTGAAGGGCGTCTTCGACGCGAGCCTTCTTCTCTTTCATCTCGGTTTCGGTTGCGGCACCAACGTTGATGACGGCAACACCACCTGCGAGCTTGGCAAGACGCTCTTGGAGCTTCTCACGATCGTAGTCAGAAGTGGTCTCTTCGATCTGGCGGCGAATCTGGTTCACGCGACCAGTGATGTCACTGCTCTTGCCTTCACCTTCGATGATGACGGTGCTCTCTTTGTCGATGCGCACGTTCTTGGCTCCACCGAGGTCGGAAACGTCGTCGTTCTCCAGCTTGATGCCGAGATCTTCAGTGATGACTTTACCGCCGGTGAGAACCGCGATGTCTTCGAGCATTGCCTTACGACGATCGCCGAATCCAGGAGCCTTGACAGCTGCCACATTCAGGGTGCCGCGAATCTTGTTCACCACGAGAGTTGCGAGGGCTTCGCCTTCAACATCTTCAGCGATGATGAGGAGTGGGCGTCCGCTCTTGGCAACTTTCTCCAACAAAGGAATGATGTCCTTGAGGCTGGTGATCTTCTTCTCGTGAATAAGGATGTAAGCGTTGTCGAGAATCGCTTCCATGCTCTCTGCATCGGTAGAGAAGTAAGGAGAGAGATATCCCTTATCGAACTGCATCCCTTCGACGACGTCGAGGGTGGTGTCGATCGACTTGGCTTCTTCAACCGTAATGGTTCCGTCCTTGCCAACCTTGTCCATGGCATCAGCAATGATCTTGCCGATTTCCTTGTCCCAGTTTGCAGAAACAGTAGCGACCTGAGCGATCTCTTTGGTGCTGTTGACAGGATTGGAGATTTCCTTGAGCTGCTCAACGATTGCGTCTGCAGCCTTCATGATTCCGCGCTGCAAGCTGATTGGGTTGGCACCCGCAGTCACGTTGCGAAGACCTTCACGGTAGATTGCCTCGGCCAGAACCGTTGCAGTCGTGGTTCCGTCACCAGCAACATCAGAAGTCTTGGAGCTAACTTCTTTAATGAGCTGAGCACCCATATTCTCGTAGGAGTCCTCGAGCTCGATTTCCTTGGCAACCGTGACACCGTCTTTGGTGATGGTTGGGGAACCGAACTTCTTGTCAAGAATGACGTTGCGACCTGCTGGTCCGAGCGTTGCCTTCACTGCTGCGGCGAGCTTGGTTACGCCGTCGAGAAGAGCATGACGAGCTGCCTCGTCGAATTGTAATTGTTTAGCCATTTTAAAGTAATGCGTTGTGTGTTTTAAAGTATCTCAGGTGACTTTAAGCGGTTAGCCCAGAATTCCAAGGATATCACTCTCGTTGAGAATGAGGTGTTCTTCTCCTCCAAGCTTGACTTCAGTACCGCCATACTTGCTGATCAGCACTTTGTCACCATTCTTTACGGTGAAGGAAACGTCTTCTCCGTCATCGTTTTTTCCGACTCCCAGAGCCACAACGAGCGCCTCTTGAGGCTTTTCCTTGTGGGCATCTGGAATGATAATTCCGCCTTCGGAGGTCTTTTCGTCCTCTTCAAGACGCTTAACCAGGACGCGCTGGCCCAGGGGTTGAATCTTCATATTCGCCAATTTGGTTGGTTTAGTTTTGTAGTTTTATGGTTTGGTTGATTCCCGCTTACCCCGCCTTCCGGCCATAGCAGGTGCTAAAAAGCGGAGGAATGGGAATCGGGCTAATCCCCGCTCATTCGCCTGCGCGGAGGCAGGAAGAACGAACGGGAAAATTGGTTGTTTACTTGTCGTCTACCACTTCGAAATCTGCATCGACAACGTCGCCCTTTGCTTTCTTAGGTTCTCCAGCAGGCTCTTCACCTCCTCCGTCTGCCTCCGCCTGAGCCGCTGCCGCCATGTCTTCCGGATTAAACCCGGCGGCCTGAGCTGCAGCCATCGCCTCGCCGAAAAGCTTCTCCACTTCTTCAGAGGCAGCTTTGATCTGGTCATCATCGTTGCTTTCCAGAGCCTTCTTCAGCTTATCGACCGCATCTGTAAGCGGCTTCTTCTGGTCTTCGGAAACCTTGTCACCGAGCTCCTCGATTTGCTTCTCAATCTGATAAGCCATCGTTTCAGCCTGGTTCCGGGTTTCGGCAGACTCCTTGCGCTTCTTGTCCTCATCAGCATGAGCTTCCGCATCACGCTTGGCCTTCTCAATTTCCTCATCGGAAAGTCCGCTGGAACCCTCGATCGAAATCTTCTGCTCTTTCCCGGTCTTCTTGTCCTGGGCCGTAACATGAAGGATACCGTTCGCGTCGATATCGAAGGTCACCTCAATCTGAGGCAAGCCACGCGGTGATGGCTCGATGCCATCCAACCGGAAGTTCCCGAGCAACTTGTTATCGCGCGACATTTTGCGTTCGCCCTGCGTGATCACAATATCAACGGAAGGCTGGTTGTCTGCAGCGGTGGAAAAGATGTTCGACTTCTTGGCCGGAATCGTGGTGTTGCGCTCGATCATCGGAGTCGCGATTCCACCCATGGTTTCGATGGAGAGAGAAAGCGGAGTCACGTCGAGCAGGAGGACATCTTTGACATCTCCCTGAAGAACACCACCCTGAATGCCGGCTCCAATCGCGACCACCTCGTCCGGATTCACTCCTTTGTGAGGAGCCTTGCCAGCAAGCTCTTTGGCGATTTCCTGAACCTTGGGCATGCGGGTCATTCCACCAACAAGAACCAGCTCGCTGATTTCGCTTGGGGCAAGACCAGCTTCCTTCAAGCAGTCGCGCACCGGCTGCATCGTCCGCTGGAACAGGTGGTCGGTCATTTGCTCGAGCTTGGAACGGCTCAGATCCTTCTGGATGTGTTTCGGACCAGTCTGATCCGCGGTGATGAACGGGAGGTTGATCTCATAGCTCTGAGATGACGACAGCGCGATTTTCGCTTTCTCAGCTTCCTCCTTGATTCGCTGAAGCGCGTCCGGCTGGCCATGGAGATCAATGCTGGTGTCGCTTTTGAACTCTTCCACGATCCAGTTGATGATCGAGTTGTCCCAGTCGTCACCGCCAAGGTGAGTGTCACCATCGGTGGCCAATACCTCAAAGACGCCGTCGCCAATTTCGAGGACCGAGATGTCAAAGGTTCCACCACCAAGGTCATAGACCGCGATGTTCTCGTCCGCCTTGCGATCCAAACCATAGGCAAGTGAAGCAGCGGTCGGCTCATTGATGATCCGCTCAACCTTCAAGCCGGCGATCTCCCCTGCGGCTTTCGTGGCGTTTCGCTGGGAGTCGTTGAAATAAGCAGGTACAGTAATGACGGCGCGGGTGATGGTCTCACCGAGTTTGGCCTCTGCATCCGCCTTCAGCTTGCCCAGAACCATCGCAGAGATTTCTTGCGGGCTGTAAACCTTCTTCTCACCGCCCACCTCAACTTCGATGTGGGCATCCCCGTTCGATGCCTCGACGAGCTTGTAAGGAAGCTTCTTATCCCCTTCCGTAAGCTCGGAATATTTGCGACCGATGAGGCGTTTGGCCGAGAAAATGGTGTTTTGCGGATTGGTGACGGCCTGGCGCTTGGCTGCTTGTCCCACCAAACGCTCGCCCGACTTCGTGAATGCGACCACCGATGGGGTGGTGCGGGCTCCCTCCGAGTTTTCAAGGACCGTTGGCTCTCCCGCTTCCATGACGGCCATGCAGGAGTTCGTGGTTCCAAGATCAATTCCAAGAATTTTGCTCATAATGTAAAAGTGGTTAAGAGTTAATGAGTCGAGTGTCGGAGGCGGGAGGCTAGACTCTTCCCACTCAGCACTTCCCGTGCCACCGCCATCCTTCCCGAATTCAAACCTCTCATATTTAGTGAGTTACGACTTTTATGGGCCGCCAGATGTTTTTTGGAGAGCGCCTCAATGTCCCAAATTGGCACCCTATTCGCGACAACTTGACGCAGCAAATTGACGCACCTGCACAAAAAAGGGACTCCCGGCAAGGAGTCCCTTCATCAAAAAGAAGATGTGTTCTTCGACTGCTAAGGGCCGATTCCCTTAAAACGGAATACGAATTCCAACTCGCCCGATCGCATAGTTCTGAACGTGGTCATCCACCCAGTTGTAGGATCCATCGATAAACAATCCGATGCAGCTCCAGCTTTCGAACCGGATGTCCAATCCGCCGCCAATCCGGGCAATGGCAACATTCTCGCTATCGGCGTGAATTCCGCCTCCCCCGAAAACATACGGCGCAAGGCACGAATACCGATTGGGCCATCGCAGGACAAGATCGATCACTGAATTATGGATTTCAGGGTCGGTTCCATACCACGTGCCACTGTATTCCAAACCCACGTTTTCGTTGAACCAATATCCGATGGAGAGACCACCGCCGACTGCGTCATCGTAATTGGTCACGTTGCTGTGATCGCTCTCAGGGAACAAACCCGCAGCAAAAAACCCCAACTCCCAACGCCCGTTGAAACAGGGGCAGCCGGGATCAACGATGGAACCCTTTGGATAAATGGGATTCTCCGAATAGTCTTCCAAAGCAGGCGGGGCAACTTGGGGCGCAATTAGGTCGGGTTGGTCGTAAACGGGCGCCACTGCCGGCTCGCTGTAGGCAGGAGTCGGCGGACCGTAACCCGGCGCAGGCTGGCCGTAAGAGTAATTTCTGGAAGTATAATCTTCGGCCTGAGACCAAGCCGCCGAAGGCAAAACGATGAATGCTAGAAGTGCGAGTAGCTTTTTCATGACAGTGTTAGGATGAACGGTGGCGACGTTAGTGACCCGTTCCCTAGAATTCAATGACTTTTTACGGTAAACTTAACCTTACTGTCTCGCGTCAAGGCTTTTCTTCAATTCCTAGCCATTTCAGGTTGGGGTTGCGATTCTCAGCTTTTGGGCAATCTTCATCTCCCGCGCACGACGCGAGGACCCAAGGACAGGTGTCTGAGTGGTTTAAGGAGCACGCTTGGAAAGCGTGTGTAGGGGCAACTCTACCGTGGGTTCGAATCCCACCCTGTCCGCCATTTCCTGGGTCTGCGGTTCTGCAATTTTTGATGAAGAGCCAAGATTCGGGTCTACACCAAAGTTTGGGGGATTGTTGTTTTTTTATCCGCATTCGGCGATTACGCGCAGGCGGTAGTTGTTGGGTCTACACCAAAGTTTGGGGTCTACA
>JBCDHN010000217.1:0-5937 GCA_038749915.1 Verrucomicrobiota bacterium
CTCGCATCGCCCCTTAGCGCTCAACAGTTCGGGGATTGTGTGCCCGGGACAGCGTCGGCGACGCTCGATGTCAACGAGGTTGACGCCGACCTCTTCATCAACGGCAACCTCTTCTTCAACGGCTCAACGGCCCAGTATGAGGTGCCACGTGGGCGCGGCGTGCAGGCGATCTTCGCCCAGGGTCTTTGGGTTGCAGGCGAGGTGAACAACGAACTGCGGGTAGCTGCGGCCACCTACGACGGGTACGAGTTTTGGCCAGGCCCCTTGGAAGACGGCGCCGTCCCGCCCAGCGACTGTGCGGACTTCGACCGCATCTGGGTCGTCTCCAACGAAGACGTTGAGACGTTTGAGTCTACGGGCGTGGCCACGCTCGACCGTAATCAAACCGGAATTCTGGTGACCCCAACAGCGAATAATGTGCGACGCGCCCTGGTGCTGACCCTGAGATCTCCCAAAAGCCAGGCACGTGCCGCGATCACGGCGCAAAGCCGCTACGTTCTCAGCACGCATTTCCAAATTCAGGTCAAACCGGGAGAAACCCGCCACCTCCTGCACACCGTTTCCCAAATCCCCGTTCCGGTATCGTTCGACCGCAAATCGATGGCCGACGCTTTTCGCCGGGGCGCTTTGCATCGCAACCTGGCAGGCCTGCCAACTTCGGTTCGGAGCGAATTCGCGAATTTTACGCTGGAAGAAGAGGTGCGGGGAATGGCATTGCTTTCCGCGACGAGTCTGGAAAGTCTGGACGTGCCCCGCGGTAGAAACGACGTCCTTGCCGTTGGAGAATCGACCCGGCTCCTTGGCGAGGCATCCTGTGCCAAGCTGGAAGTGAATTCGAAATTCGGGCCGACTGAAATCGCGTTTGATGACGTTGCCGCTGTCGTGGGGAGCCATCGCTCAAGACGGGATCGGGAATTGGTTTACCTGAATGATGGGCAGGTGTTGGGCGGCCGGCTGAATGTGGAGAACCTTCAGTTTCAACTTCCCGACCAGACCGTGATGGATCTCGATCCGACCAATTTGGACCGCCTTGTTCGCGGAAAAGACTTCGCCGGCGCTACTCCCAAGAATGTTCTGCCAGATGGGGCTGCAGCCTTTTTGGAAACGCATTCCGGAGATCGACTCGCGCTGCTTCCAACTTCGGAATCGACGCTGGAATTGGTGAGCCCGTGGGGCACGGTTGAAGTTGAGCTTTCGGATCTTGCCGCAGTCTCCACGCAGACATCCGAGCCCGTGGGACATCACGTCGAGCTCGCCAATGGCAGCCGATTCTTCGCTTTTCTGAGTGGAAGCACATTCGACATTGAAACGACGAGGTTTGGACGACAATCCATTTCACCACGCGACATCCGCGCGATCGTGTCCCGGTCCGCAGCAACCACGGATCCCCAACAGTTACCAACCTGGGAGTCACCCCGCATTTCCGAGCCATACCTCAACCTCCGTGGACGCCAACGCCTCGTCGGCGGCATCCTGGCCCCTCACCTCACCCTACTCACCGATAGTGATTCGATTCAGATTCTTCCGAGCAGCCTTCGTTACCTCGTCAATCAGCTGGGAGATGAATTTGATCCTGCTTCAACGACCGCAGATCCGCCTTTCGTCGCTGAGCTCTGGGGCGGCGGCATCATTTCCGGCACGCTTCGGGAACGGGTGCTGAAGGTGCGTCTCCTGAACTCGACGTGGAAAATCCCCGCTCAGGACATTATCCAATCCGTCGTGCCATCACCAATCGTCTCCGATGAGAATCGTGCGAAGATCACGAAGTGGATTACTGATCTGGGCAATGATGATTGGGCGACGCGGGAGAACGCGAGCGATCAACTTGGCGAGCTTGGTTATCTGGCAAAGCCTCAATTGATCGATGCAACAGAACAATCAAACGACCCGGAAGTAAAACGGCGGGCAGAGGCGTTGCTGTATCGGCTTCAATCGGAGCGCTAGCCACATGTCATCTCTAACTAAGGAGGAGCGGCGGACCAAACTACTCTTCGTCGTGAAAGATCTTGTTGAGATATTCGCAAAAGTCTTGTGCGAATGGGACGACTTCGGCTTCCGGGGTGGTGCGCTGAAAAATCACTTCCGATTGGCTCACGGAAAAAAGATAGCTTCCGCGGTCGGTTTCACCAAAGCCCACGAAGTCAGTTGCCTCCTTCCCGGCCGAATCCGTTGGCAGCCCGCTCCACTGTCCCGTCGGTAAAACTGGCCAGATTTCTCCGCGCCGCGCTTCAAGTCCGTCCGACTGCCCAATGAATGAACGAAGCTGTGACGGAATTTGGAACGCTCCCTCTTTCTCCAACTGAAGAATCGCCTGTTCTGCGACCGGAGGGAAAAAAGACGCATCGCATTTTCGGGCTCGAGCTTGGGGATGCTCAGTCAAAGAGATGATATGCGGTTTCCAAAGACGCACGGACATGGCTTTCCGTTGATCCACGCTCTCCAAGCCACTTCAGGCCTGAGAAATTCCCTTTACTCGGCTTCGCGTCGTCGCTCCGGCATGATGGCGCATGCCTCTTTGCAGCCGAACACCTTGCTGAGGAGATGACGATTTCGGCTGATCCACATGTAAACGCGTTCCGCCACCCAAATCACGCCAGGAATCCAGAGAAACAACGCCAGCGGCACCAACACCGGCATTTTCATGCCGAGAAAGCGCAGTGCTCGTGCGCCGCGATGAATTTTGCCCTCGGTTGTGATGCAATGAATCGCCTCCAGCAAATCTTCGCGGGTGAGACTGGGCGCGACTTCTGCCGCTTCCGGCTCTTTGATCGCGAGAAAGCGAACTTTGTTGAACCAATCCAGCCACGTGAGTCCACGCATTTGAAAGGTGCACATGGGGCAGTCGCTATCGAACAGAACGATGTGGTGGCTTGGTGAGTTCACGGACCCAGCTTAGGTCGAATCCTCGTGAACTCAACGCCGTTGTTTTCGCCAAATTCGAGGTGGAAATCTGTCAAATCCCGCGACTGAAATTTCCAGTTTGCCCCTGGTAGATCCCTCAGCAGTGCAACCGTCCACTTTCCGGCCAACCACAGTTCGGAATCTTCCTTCTCGAACACGAACTCCCCATTCGAAGCCCCAAACCTGAGTTGCTCAACCTGGAGCTTTCCAATCCCAAGCCGGACCTCAGCTTTTCCATTATCACCGCCAATCTGCAACACTCCAACCTCCGCCTCACCGTTCTCAATTTCGAAGGTAGCCAGATCATGAACCAGTCCAAGCCTGCCCACCGTCAACCGTCCTCCGTTGCGAATGAGCAACCGGGCATCGGTGTCGGGCCCCCGGTCGCCGTATTGGGCCATGCGAATGACTCCATCGCCAGCCTCCCAGGTTCCACCATCAATATCGACGAGAGACTTGGCATTGTTTCGTCCAATATAAACCTCTTCGCGACTTTCGAAGATTCCCTGAATCGTGAGAATCCCCTCAGCCCCTTCGTTGTAGCCAACCACCAGATTGCCATACCCGGATTTGCTGAGCCGCCCTCCTTTCTTAATCAGCAAGTGCCCCTGCGAGTTCCGATCCTTCGCGATAATCAGGCTTTGCTTGAGTTGAATTTCCCCACCGATTTCAGCAGTGCCATCGCCCAGAATGACGATATGATCCCGCTGCGGGTCGGGCACGACTCCCTCTGTCCAATGGTTGGATTTTCTCCAGTCGCCAGCTTCGCCCAGCCATACGGACTTGGGAATTGAAGGTCGAGCTTCTGCGGTTAGCACCAGGCTGGCTTGATCCAGGAAGTGCCCCCCAAAAGGAGCCTCGCTACCCTGCGACGCATTCTGGGTGGCGAACAGATTGACGACCAGAAAATCGGTCCCCGCAGGAACAACAAACCCCGTCCGAAGCTGCTCCCAGGTTTCGGGTTCTTCGTCCGCCTGAAGCGAACTGCTGCTCGAAGCCAATCGCTCCGAAGTCGTCTCATTTTTCCGATTCCAGTAAAACGACGTTTCTCGAGGATCACCACGAAATGCCATCATGGAGACTGCAAACTGGGAGTTGGCAGTCCCCGGCAATCGATTGAAGTGAGCCGATAGTCGGGCGCGAACTTCTCCTGCGTTTACCCGATTGGCGAACGACCTGAGGTCGACAATTTGCCAGAGTTCAGACGCGACATGGCCCTGAAGCTCACGATCAACGGCATGGGCAGCAATAAACCTCAGCATGCCGTCTCCTGCGCGTGGTTGAATCTCTCCGAACCCGGGAACAATCTCGCTGGTGTCGCCGCCCCAGACGCCGGGCAGGGTGGGCATTCCGGAACCAAGGCTCATTCCCGGTTCGAAATCCGCCCCGTTTAAACCCGCGGACAGTCGGTGGCTCGGCATGGGAAAAGCTTCCGGATCCGACTCGAATGGGACCGTTTCCCCAAGCCGAAGTGCTTCGGTATCGGAAAGTCGCTGCGATTTCCCTCCCTGAACGAGATCAATCTCACCTTCAAAAACATGAGCTTCGCAGCTCCCGTCATCATCGACGCGAACTCCAAATCGCGTTCCCAAATCGATGATCTCACCAAGAGGCGTCACCACCGTGAATCCCTTGCCTGATTCGGTTACGTTGGCGGCAATTCGCCCCCGGCTCACTTCAATCCGATGGCGATCAACCAAACGAAACAGTGCCGGTCCCTCAATCGCAAGACTCACTCCGGGGCCGATCTTCAACTCCGCCAATCCCGTCAGAATTTCATAGCGCCCCTTGTCCAAAAAGGCTCCAATTGGTCCGCTCCATTCCGCCTCATCCTGCACAATCTCGGCAATGGGTTTCTCAGCCGAACCGCGGGGCAAAACGGAAATAATCGCGAGCAGGCCGACAAAAAGCGCGGCCAGAACCGCGATGGACCGCAGCGTTACGACCGACTTCGCCCTCTCGATCGATGAGGAAATGGGTGCAAACCTGGCGATATCATCCTCTGCAAAGTGATCGGCCAATGAAACATGAACCTTGGTGAGAGCCCGAAATTCGGCTCGCGCTTCCGGGGACCGCTCCAGCAACATACTCAGCTCCTGAGACTGCTCTTCATCCAGTCCCTCACTGAGATAGCGTTCAATCAGGTCTTTCAGCTCCAGTTTCATTCAGGTTGGACCAGTGGATGATTCATCTGCCGTTCAATGCACTTGCGAAGGCCTGACCTCGCCCGCGAAAGTGCGACATAGACGGCATTGGCTTCCCACTCCAGCTTTTCAGCGATTGCCGCCGGTTTGAGCCCTTCCCGATATTGCAGCTCAACCATAAGCTTCGGTTTGGGAGCCAGTTTGTTCAGGCATTTGCTCAACGCCCTGAGGGTGGCCGGATCGGGGCCGGAGTCCGCGTCTTCCATGTCTGCGGCGAGCAGGTCAATCGCGGTGTCGGAAAGTCGATTCGCGGTTCGTTTTTCGCGTCGCAGGTGCTCAAGAACCTTGAAGCGGGCGATGGTCAAAAGCCAGGCTTTGAAGTTGGTTCCCGGCTCAAAATCGTGCGCCTTGGCCGTGATCACAAGAAACACCTCCTGCACAATGTCCTCAGCTTCACTGGGGTTGGGCAAAAGCGAAATGACGAAGTGTTTCAGCAACGCCACGTGCTTCACGAACAATTGCTGCACGTGGGTGGTTTGGTCGCCGGATGAGGAGGAATCGCTCATTCAGCAACGATATGGCGGAATCCTCTGAAACCTTAGCAAAAAGAACCAATTACGACCCAACCTAAGCCGGAACGGCCAAACTGTCCCGAACCGATTCAATCGTCAGGGTTTTTGGCTTTCGATGCTCGAACACTTGGACCTCGCGATAGCCCGCGTCTTCCAAATGATCCAGGGCGTCACCAAAGTGGGCCGTGACCCGCTCCGGAACGTGAGAATCGGACCCAACCACTACGGGAATTCCGCGTTCCGACATCATCGCCAGCATTTCCGGGCCGGGATTCATTTGCGAGTAGATTTTGCGCAAGCCGGAAGTGTTTAACTCCATC